>UQUL01000013.1 GCA_900544235.1 uncultured Collinsella sp. | reverse complement strand
TTCGTGCTCATGCTGCCCCTGCGCGAATGCGCGAGGCGCTGCCGCGTCTGCCTCAAGACCGCCTACACCATGCGCCACAGGCTGATCGAGTGCCTCTCGGCCTACTCCCCCTCGTTCAGGGTCGAGCGGGGCTGCGGCTGCGAGCTCGACGAGACCTATTTCCCCGAGTCGTTCAAGGGCAACCACGCGAAGGGGTCGTTCACGATGCCGCGCCCCTCCCGGCACCGCGGCAAGCAGGTGCACAGGCGCGGGCTGTCGCGCGAGCGGATCTGCGTCATGACCGGCGTGAACGACTCGAACGAGACGTTCCTCGAGGTCACGGGGCGGGGCGCCCTTTCGAGGGAGCGCGCCATGGACGCGCTGAGGGGCCGCATCGCGGCCGGCTCGGTCGTCGCGACCGACAGGGCGGCCGCCTACGTCGGCGTCCTCGCCGAGCTCGAGGTCGCCGCGCACGCGGCCTACGACCCCAAGGACCGATCCGGGGGGACCATCAACCGGGTCAACACCGTCCACTCCCTCCTCGGCGCCTTCATGGAGCCGTTCAAGGGCGTGTCGACGAAGCACCTCGACGCCTACCTCGCCTGGTTCAGGTGGTGCCGGACCTTCATGGCGACCGATTCCGGCGCCGCCGGGCGCACGGTCGCGCGGCAGCTCGCGCACGGCGTCTGCAGGAGCCGCGTCCGCGACATGTTCAACGTGGAGCCGCCCTACATGGACTACTGGGCCGCGCCCGCCGCATAGAGGCGGTAGAATGGTCGCACCGCGATACACGAGGAGGGGTGAGGCCATGCCGTCGAACATACCGGCCACGACGATCCGCATCGACCCGGAGGTTAAGAGGGAGGCCACGGCCATCCTGGACGAGCTCGGCCTGTCCATGTCCACCGCCGTCAACGCGTTCCTCAGGGCGCTCGTCCGAGAGGGCGGGATGCCGTTCGAGATGAGGGTCAAGACGCCGGCGCCCGACGGGGAGACGGCGAGTTAGCCGGCAGGTCGGCATGAAACGGCAGGGCCAGGCGAGCAACTCGTCCGGTCTCGGGCGCATCGCCCCTTGCCGGATTCAGATTCGACAAGGGGCGACCATTGTGCAATCGCAAGAAGATGACGGGGCGGAATGTCAATCCTGGTCTAACAGAGCCTTTTGTAATCGGCTTAGCCTCAAGAATCAAAGGAAAGCCCTTTGTATACAATCTTCAGGATATTTTTCCAGATTCTCTTGTCACGACGGGTCTTGCTACTAAGCAGTCTATACCTTGGAAAATTGGCCGGTGCATCGAGGACTCCTCATACCGTAACGCAACGCGGATAATTACTATCTCTGAGCGAATGCGTGCCAATGTTCTAACCAAGGGTGCTGACGCCTCAAAGGTATCTGTTGTCATGAACTGGGAGGATCTGGATACGGTAACCCAGGTCGCCAAGGAAAATAATCCCCTGTTTGAAGAGCTTGGTATCGACAGTAATGTTTTTACAGTTCTCTATGCTGGCAACTTGGGTGGTTCTCAGGGAATGGAATCCTTTCTTGAACTCGCAGAGGATGCGAAGGATCTTCCCATTCAATTTGTCATCGTGGGCGAAGGGTCTGAAGAGGAACACCTTAGATCGTTAGCCTCTTCGATGAGTTTGAACAATCTGTTGTTTAGACCCTTACAGCCAGTTTCGCGTGTCGCAGAGGTTTATAGCATGGCGGATATTGCGTATATTTCGTGTGCCGCTGGTGTGGGGAAAGCTGGCTTCCCGAGCAAGGCATGGTCGATTTTCGCTACTGGTAAACCCGTTTTGGCATCATTCGACGTTGATAGTGATTTAGGGGATGCCATCAATGGTTCGCATCTGGGAGCCATATCCGATCCCTCTGACAGGTTAAGTCGTTTTAAAAATCTAAAAAGTTTGTTCTCTGACGCTCAAAGAAGAGCCGAAGCGGGAGTTAATGCCCGCCGATTTGCTGAGCTGAACGGATCTAGAGACAAAGCTGTATCCAGCTATTTAGAAGTAATCGAATCGACAGTTAATTAGCGGAGATATCAATGACTAAAGGCATCAGCACATTCAAAGACAAGACCCTCATGATCACGGGCGGCACCGGCTCGTTCGGCAACACGGTGCTCAAGCACTTCATGAACACCGACCTGGCCGAGATCCGCATCTTCTCGCGCGACGAGAAGAAGCAGGACGACATGCGCCACCGCCTGCAGGAGAGGTCGCCCGAGCTCGCCTCCAAGGTGCGCTTCTTCATCGGTGACGTCCGCAACGCCCAGAGCGTGCGCGACGCCATGCACGGCGTGGACTACATCTTCCACGCCGCAGCCCTCAAGCAGGTGCCCTCCTGCGAGTTCTTCCCCATGGAGGCCGTGCGCACCAACGTCATCGGCACGGACAACGTGCTCCACGCCGCCATCGAGGAGGGCGTCGACCGCGTCGTGTGCCTGTCCACCGACAAGGCCGCCTACCCCATCAACGCCATGGGCAAGTCCAAGGCCATGATGGAGTCCATCATCTACGCCAACGCCCGCAACGGCGCCGGCCGCACCACCATCTGCTGCACCCGCTACGGCAACGTCATGTGCTCGCGCGGCAGCGTCATCCCGCTGTTCATCGACCGCATCCGCAAGGGCGAGCCGCTCACGGTCACCGACCCCAACATGACCCGCTTCCTCATGAACCTGGACGAGGCCGTGGACCTGGTGCAGTTCGCCTTCGAGCACGCCAACCCCGGCGACCTGTTCATCCAGAAGGCGCCCGCCTCCACGATCGGCGACCTCGCCGAGGCCGTGCAGGAGGTCTTCGGCCGCGTGGGCACCCAGGTCATCGGCACCCGCCACGGCGAGAAGCTGTTCGAGACCCTCATGACCCGCGAGGAGCGGCTGCGCGCCGAGGACATGGGCGGCTACTACCGCGTGGCCTGCGACTCGCGCGACCTCAACTACGACAAGTTCGTCGTCGACGGCGAGGTGGAGACCCAGGCAGACGAGTCCTACACGAGCCACAACACCGAGAGGCTCGACGTGGAGGGCACCATCGCCAAGATCAAGACCGCCGAGTACGTGCGGCTGGCGCTCGAGGGCCGCGAGCACGAGGCGGTGCAGTAGGGTGCGCGTCCTCGTCACCGGCGCGAGGGGCTTCGTCGGGAGGAACCTCTGCTGCGCGCTGAAGAACATAAGGGACGGCAAGGACCGCCGAGCCAAATACCAGCCTCTCCTTCCCCTCGAGGTCATGGAGTACGACGTCGACTCGGCGCCCGGGGAGCTGGAGGACTACTGCTCCCGCGCCGACTTCGTCTTCAACCTGGCGGGCGTCAACCGCCCAAAGGACCAGGCGGAGTTCATGGAGGGCAACTTCGGGTTCGCCTCCATGCTGCTGGACACCTTGGAGCGCCACGGCAACAGATGCCCCGTCATGCTCTCCAGCTCCGCGCAGGCGAGCCTGTCGGGCCGCTTCGAGGGCTCGGTCTACGGCGAGTCGAAACTCGCGGGGGAGGGCCTCTTCCGCGAGTATTCCGAGAGGACCGGCGCCCCGGTGCTCATCTACCGCTTCCCGAACCTCTACGGCAAGTGGTGCCGCCCGCGCTACAACTCCGCAGTGGCCACCTTCTGCGACGCCATCGCCAACGGCCGCCCCTACACTGTGAGCGACCCATCCGTGGAGCTGGAGCTCCTCTACATCGACGACCTGGTCGGCGAGATGCTGGGCGCGCTGCTCGGCGAGGAGCACCGCTGCGGCTACGACGGGCTGGAGCGCGTCGAGGGTGACGCCTTCTGCTATGTCCCCGGGACCGACGTGAAGACCCTGGGCGAGATCGTCTACCTGCTGGACTGCTTCCGAGACAGCCGCGAGACCCTCTCGGTGCCCGACCTTTCGGAGGGCTCCTTCTCCAAGAAGCTCTGGAGCACGTTCCTTTCCTACTACGAGCCGGGCAACTTCGCCTACGGCCTCAGGCCCAACGTGGACGCGCGCGGCTCGTTCACCGAGTTCCTGCGCACGCCGGATCGTGGCCAGGTCTCGATCAACGTCTCGAGGCCCGGCATCACCAAGGGCAACCACTGGCACATGAGCAAGTGGGAGAGGTTCCTGGTGGTCTCCGGCACCGCGAGCATCAAGCTCAGGAAGGTGGGGGAGGACTCCGATGGAAACCCGTTCCCCGTCGACGAGTACGTGGTGAGTGGCACCGACATGCGCGCCGTGGAGATGATCCCCGGCTACACGCACTCCATCACCAACCTGTCCGACACCGAGGACCTCGTGACGGTCATGTGGGCCAACGAGCCCTTCGACCCCGAGAACCCCGACACCTACTACGAGGAGGTCTAGCTCCGGCGATGATGGCTGCGGACGCAAAAGGCCGACTTCGGGTGTTCCTGGCCACCCCGTTTCCTCCTCCTAATGGAGGGATTACCAATTGGTCTCGAATCGTCCTCTCCGCTCTACAACAGGATGAGAGGGTTGAATGCCAGACGATTGATATCTCGTTGAAAGCGGAGGCGGCAGACAGAGGATTGATTGCCAACGCAATGGGACTTAAACGTATCCTTTCCTTAGCAAAAGATACGTTTAAGTCGTATTCAAATTCAAATCGAAGCGTTCTTCATATCTGCACAAGCGGGGGAAAAGGCTTTCTGCGAGACCTGCTATTAACGAAGGCAGCTCATAGATGTTCTATTCCAGTGGTTCTTCACTTCCATTTTGGAAGGATTCCAGCCTTGTTGGAAGGATCTTCTTTAGAAAGCCGTTTGTTGTCTTCCTTGTTAAAAGAGGCAGATGGCCTAGTGGCAATGGATCGGGCTACGTATGATGCATTGCTGTTCCATGGTGCTGAAAAGCGATCTTTTCTTATTCCGAACCCTATAGATATATCGGATCTTGAATGTCCCGAGCAGGTTCGGTGCAACCAGGTAGTTTTCGTAGGACACGTGAACGAACAGAAGGGGATTTTCGACCTGCTCAAAGCTTGGGACTCCACGGGCGCACGGAATGCAGGCGCAAGACTGAAAATCATAGGCCCGGTGCAACCTGATTTTACAAGTCGAATTTCCAACTGGAGATCACGTGACGATGTCTTGTTCACTGGTTCTTTGAGCCACAACGAGGTGTTGGCCGAAATCGCCGCTTCGAAGTGCCTCGTCCTTCCGAGCTATACAGAAGGATTCCCCAATGTAATCCTCGAGGCTTTTGCTATGAAGACACCTGTTGTTGCGAGCGATGTTGGTGCTCTTCCCGAAATGCTGTCAGGTGGAGCCGGACTCGTGGTGAGCCCAGGCGATGTCGATGGGATTAAAGAAGCTATCGATAGGGTTTTAAGCGACGATGGCTTTGCGGAGCGAATCGGGGCATGCGGAAGGGCTAAGGCCCTTAAGGAATATTCGGATACTGAGGTCGAAGAGACTCTTTATAAATGCTGGAATGAAGTGCGGCGTTTGTACCGGTAAGAGGTTGTTTAATGGCAAGACAAAAACCAAAGCAGGTGCTTGCATCTATTTTTTTAAAGGTCCCGCGGAAATTGAATTCGATTTTGAGGGACTCAATTAAGGCTCGGTTGCTTTCCGCGTCCTTTGCTTCATGCGGTTCCGGCTTCAGGATTGGTGTGGGCTGCGAGATTTCCGGCAACGAAAATGTCATCGTTGGCAACAACGTTAACTTGGGATCGCACGCCTGCATTCTGGCGACTAAGGCGAAGTTAATATTGGGTAATGACGTCTTTTTCGGTCCGCATGTCACTGTAGTTACGGGCGACCATAGGATTGATATTCTTGACCGTCCAATGGCTTCAATTTCTGACGATGAGAAACTTCCTGAGAATGACCAGGACGTGGTGTTTGCTGGAGACAATTGGGTGGGGTCCAACGCCGTGATTTTAAAGGGCGTCACCATTGGCCGTGGTGCGGTTGTCGCATCTGGGGCTGTTGTGAATAAAGACGTCCAGGAATATTCCATTGTGGGGGGTGTGCCCGCCAAGGTCATAGGGAGTCGATTGCAACATAGTGAATCTTGCGGGCAGCAATATGCGTAAAACACGGATCGCTATAGTTCACTACCTTTTCGGGTGCGGTGGGGCGGAGCACATGGTCTCCGAGTTGGCCTCTCATATCAACAAGAACTTATTTGACGTTCGTGTTATCTGCATCTACGGACAACGCGAGGACAACGAGATGGAACGTGCGGTCGAGGACTCGGGCGCATCGATTATGTATCTTGGCTTTGTAGAGTCAGAGAACCGCTTCAAAGGCATATCTCAAACTTGGAGCGCGTTGAACTCATTCAAACCGGATGTCGTCCACACGCATCTCGGTGCGGTTCAGTATTGTCTTCCTTGGGTGTTGGCGCATGGAGTGAAACTCGTACATACCGTCCACAACGTTCCTGAAATAGAAACGCCTGGATCTGCGTTGAAAAAAATTATGGCTTGGATGTATCGAACGGGACGAGCCGTTCCCGTTGCAATTAGCAAGCAGAATAGGGTTTTGACCGCCCGTTATTATAAACTTGCCGAAAACGTGGTTGAGCTAGTTAATAATCCGGTCGACGTCGAATTCTTTCATCCTTCCAATAAATCAGACCTTCGTGATTTCAGATTCGATTTAATTAACGTGGCTGGGTTAAGACCCCAGAAAAATCAAAAGCTTCTTCTCCGCGCTTTTGCGAATACGGTGGCCCGGCACCCCGCTTCGCGGCTTTGCATAGTCGGAGACGGCTCTGAGCGTCAAGAGCTCGAGAATCTAGCCAATGAGCTAGGGCTCTCGGATGCCGTCGAGTTCTTGGGCCAGATTTCAGAGAAGACGAAGGTTCGGGACTCACTTTGGTCTTCAAAGGTATTTATTCTTTCATCAGATTACGAGGGTTTGCCTCTATCCGCAATCGAGGCAATGGCTTGCGGTCTCCCTGTCATCTCGACTGACGTTGGAGGCATGTCCGACATCGTCCGTGGTAACGGTGCACTGGTTCCGGCTAGAGATGTGGACATGCTTTCTTCCAAGATGTGTTATGCGATGGAGCTCGGCTTCGGATCGGAAGCCTCGTCGCGTTCTAGGGAATTGGCCTGCCGCTTCAGCGTCAATGAATGTACATCTAGGTATGAAGCCATTTATTTAGACTGCGTGGCTCAGCGATGAGGATAATGAATGGCATAAGGCTCAAATGGCGTTCGCTGTTTAATGGGTGTAGTCGAAATGGCTTTGTTTTCGGATTCTACTTTTTGCTGCTGTCTTTCGACTTCGTTGCAATTACGTCGGGCGTTTCGGTCGGCAGACTTGCTGCTTTCGCCACAATTGCGCTTTGCTTGTTCGAGGCTCCCCGCTGGAGATTGCGCCTTGACGGTATCGGAGCGTTAGTTTCGGCATTTTCGTTCATCTGCATATGCTCGCTGTTCTCAATTCCTGTGGGCTTTAACGAATACAACGCGTATTTCACGGTATTCCTCAATATCCTGATCGTGGTTATCGCCTGCGCCGTCACCTTCACAACCTACGGCGTCTTACTATGGAAACGGTGCCTGATATTTGCCGCTATTCTGCTCGGAGTTCTTGCAATCGTATCTCCCGGTCAGGTCGGCTCAGAGTGGGTAAGCGGTCGAGTTGTGCCCAGTGTGTTGGGGTCTCAACAGGATCCGAACGAATTCTGTGGCTATTATCTTCTTCCGGTTGCCACGATGACGTATTTTGGAATTCAGAGGCGCAATCCCGCGTACATCGCTCTTCTTGTTTTCTTCTTCTACACCGTTCTCATGACTGGATCGCGAGGCGGTCTTATGGCCGTGGGCGTCGCTTTCGCAGTCGCTTTGGCCGCAGCCGTCAGGAATGACAAACATAAAATCCCGATTTGTCTCGCCGCAATCTTTATCCTATTAATGTTGGCTTTAAATTTCGAATCCATATTGCGACTTTTCCCAGACGCCATTAGTTCCAGGTTCCTCTCTGGGGAGGCGAGCACGGGAACGGCAGAGTCTCGCATGGCCATTTGGCGGCAACTCATTTCAGCCTTCTTTGACTCCAACGAGTTGCAGCAGCTTTTCGGACATGGCTTCGGAACGACCACTTTGGCCAACTCGGCACATCTGGTCGCGCACAACGTTTATATCGAGCTTCTGTACGATGTCGGGATTCTCGGCCTCATTTCATTCGTTGGCATGTTAATTGCAGCGTGCCTGTGTGCTGTACACAAGAGAGATTATGTGGTGCTTGCAGCCATCTTAGGTGAAGCCGTCCTCATAGTCTCTCTATCGTCATTCTGGTCGAAGACTCTCTGGGGTCTGTTGATACTTGGTTATGTGGCAATTAAAGATTGCGGTTTCGATTATGAACATTAGGTCGCTCGCGAAGAACTTATGGTTTGCGTTTCTCTCCCAGGGCGTAGCGCTAGTATGTAGTGTCCTTACGACACTTCTCGTTCCCAAAATTATGGGGGTGGAGGACTACGGTTACTGGCAGTATTTCGTATTCCTCGTCTCGTACGTCAGTTTTTTCCAACTTGGCGTCAACGACGGTGTGTATCTCACGCATGGTGGTGAGACGCGCTCTGAAATAGATAAGCATCTCGTAAAAACTGAATTCGGATTGAGTCTAGCGATGCAGTCTCTGTTCATGTTTGCGATTATTGCTCTTTCGTTCGTTTTCGCAAGGGATTCCGACAAGTTTATTCTCTACATTGGTGCGGCTTTATATATGGTTGTATCAAATGCGACGTTCTTTCTCGGGTACGTGTTTCAATCCATGAACGAGACGAAACTATACTCGATGTCCATCGTTGTGGATCGTTTCGTTTTTCTCGTGCCTTTGGCCGCCTGTGTTCTGTTACGAATTTCTGACTGCGGCATCTACATCGCTGCCTACATTGTCGCGAGGTGCGTTGCCCTCGCTTATTGCCTGTACCATGCCAGGGATTTTCTCATGTCAGTCTCAGTGACGCTTGATAGTGGCCTTCAGGCGCTCTTCCACGACATGAGACTCGGCCTGGTCATGACTGTCGCGAACGTTTGCGGCATGTTAATACTCGGTTTAGCCCGCTATATCATCGAGGCGAGGTGGGGCATAGCCGTCTTTGGACAGCTTTCACTCTCATTGTCACTCGTCAATTTTATTCTCATGTTTATTAGCCAGCTAAGCATGGTCCTGTTCCCCGCTTTTAGACAAACTGACTCTGCGGAGCTCGGAGGCCTGTACGCAATGCTGAGAAACTATGCTCTCATTCTGCTTCCGCTTGCTTTTGCCATCTACTACCCGGCTTCCCTATTTGTCTCCGTGTGGCTTCCTGAATATCTTGGCAGCTTGGTCTATTTCGTATTTTTAATGCCCATAGTTCTCTTCGAATCTTTGGGCGACATGATATGTAATACGTTTTTTAAGGTTCGTTGCGAGCCGGTTCGAATCCTTGCGGTCAATGTTATATCTCTGGCTTTCGCTGGAATTGGCGTCTACGTCGCTGCCTATGTTCTTGTGGACATTTATGCGGTGATGGTGGCTGCGGTAGCTGCTCTCGCGATCAGGGCCTATCTCGGCATGTTTCTACTCTCCGCTTCTTATGGCGAGCACAACGCGAGGATTTGTACATCGTCTTTGGTGTTTGCCATCATCTTCGTGGTGGTTAATAACCAACTGAAGATGGTTGAGGCGTTTGTGGTGACTCTTGCATTGATGGGTGTTTATTGCGCTTTTAACAAAAAAGAGACCAGGGCGTTTTTCGGCAAGTGCGTTGAAGTGTTGCGAAGCATTATGAGGAGTCGCCGTGTCGCTATTTAAGCTTAAGAAATTCTTGCCGCAGGCTGCCAAGAGATCCCTTTACAAATACGATTGCAAGAATCTGGGCCACGGCTCTTTCGAAGGAGAGAATCTTGATAGTCTAATAAAGTCTCTCGAAATTGTTTCGCCTAGGCCGATTTGTCATCCTCCGTTGCACGTAATAAAGAATGAGATTGGGGTTGACCTTTCTATAATAATTCCAGTCTACAACGCACAGAATTTTCTTGAGAAATGTATCGATTCCTGTCTTGGTCAAAGGACGGAGTTCTCGTTCGAGGTGATTGCCGTTGACGATGGGTCCACCGATGATTCCTTGGCCATGTTGCGCAATTATGATTTCGACCACCGCTTAAAGGTAATTCATCAGAAAAATCGCGGACATGCAGGGGCTCGTAACGCTGCTTTGGACGTCGCCTCCGGCAGTTATATTTGCTTCGTCGATTCAGATGACTTCATACCGCGCGACGCGGTCCAGAGGCTTATGAGCCGAGCGATTGAACTTGATGCCGACATTGTTGGGGGGGGTATTGGTACTGCAACGCTGAAGGTCGCCGCCGAAGATTCAAGAGTATGCGTGGGGCGGTTCTCACTGTCCCCACAGCGGGTCTTTCGGGCCTGCCATGTGGGGCGGTTTATAGGCGTTCCCTCTGGGATGACGTGCGTTTCCCAGAGGGTTTTTGGTTTGAAGACACCTGTTTACCTTATCTGATTTTCAGTCGTTCCGCGAAGACGGCAAGTATTACTGGATCAGTTTATTACTACAGAGCAAATCCTCAAGGTATCACGGCTACATCGGCGTTTTCGAAGAAGGGGCTCGATAGCATCTGGGTAGTCTTGGAGATGTTCAATGAAATGGAACGATTGGGAATTGAGATGACTTTCGTCTTGTACGAGCAGACGTTACGCCAGTTTGGTCCGCTTCTAAAGGCACGTCTAACCGCTCTCAACGATGACGAGCTCCGAATCGCATTTCAATGTTGCTCAGAAATTATTCGCAATTTCCCAGAACGGTTTGGAGACTTCTCAACCAACGACTTTTGGTTGAAACAGATTGAGGAAGCCATGATTTGCTGTGATTACGAGAAATGGCTAATGGCTTGTCGCTGGATGTAAGGTTCGGTGTACATTGATAGGAGATTTAAATTGAATGAGAATCCAGATATCAAGTTCAAAGACGACGGCCGCCTTAAGCTGCTGATCATCGTGGGCACCCGCCCCGAGATCATCCGTCTGTCCGAGGTCATCAAGAAGTGCCGCCGCCACTTCGACTGCCTGCTGGCGCACACCGGGCAGAACTACGACTACACACTCAACGGCATCTTCTTCCGCGACCTGGAGCTCGCCGACCCCGACGTCTACCTGAACGCCGTGGGCGCCGACCTGGGCGAGACCGTGGGCAACATCATCGCCGCGAGCTACAGGCTCATGGTCCAGGTGCAGCCCGACGCGCTGCTGATCCTGGGCGACACCAACAGCTGCCTTTCCGCCATCGCGGCAAAGCGCCTGCACATCCCCATCTTCCACATGGAGGCGGGCAACCGCTGCAAGGACGAGTGCCTGCCCGAGGAGACCAACCGCCGCATCGTCGACGTGATCTCCGACGTCAACCTTGCCTACTCCGAGCACGCGCGCCGCTACCTTAAGGACACCGGCTGCGCCCCGGAGCGCACCTACGTCACCGGGTCGCCCATGGCAGAGGTCCTTCGCGCCAACCTGGAGAAGATCGAGGCCTCCGACATCCTCTCCGAGCTCGGCCTTGAGCCCAAGCGCTACATGCTGCTGTCCGCCCACCGCGAGGAGAACATCGACACCGAGGCGAACTTCACGAGCCTGTTCACCGCCATCAACGCCCTGGCCGAGAAGTACGACATGCCGATCCTGTACTCCTGCCACCCGCGCTCCCGCAAGCGCCTGGAGGCCACCGGCTTCGAGCTCGACCCGCGCGTGCGCATGCACGAGCCCATGGGCTTCCACGACTACAACTGCCTGCAGATGAACGCCTTCGCCGTTGTCTCCGACTCCGGCACCCTGCCCGAGGAGTCGAGCTTCTTCGCGAGCGTCGGCCGCCCGTTCCCGGCGGTGTGCATCCGCACCTCCACCGAGCGCCCCGAGGCCCTGGACAAGGCCTGCTTCACGCTCGCCGGCATCAGCGAGCGCGGCCTGCTGCAGGCGGTACACACCGCCGTCGAGCTCGACGCGGAGGGGTCGCTGCCCGAGGCGCCCGTTCCCGACTACGCCGACGAGACCGTGTCCACCAAGGTGGTCAAGATCATCCAGAGCTACACCGGTGTGGTGGACAAGATGGTATGGAGGAAGGCTCTTTAGTTTGAAGCACTGACTATGGTCAAGGCTTCTAACCCGCACTTTGACAATCGGAGAATCATTACTATCTCTATTTGAACAAGAGATAGTTGATGCGCATTGCACCTTGAGCGCATGTTGATTGATTTATTTGCGCTCTTCTAAACCCCTATCAAACCTCTTGAATTTAGGTAATTCCCTTGAATTTCGACGATATTTTCAAAAACTATGCAAGATGGATAAACTGCTGCAGTAATCGTGATCGGTATAGACTCATTAGCCTTGATATAAATCAGATCAACGAGGCCTTTTATCGTGAATTATCCTTTGGCACCGGTGGATTGCGCGGCAAAATCGGTCTCGGGTCCAACCGTCTGAACGTCTATACCGTCGGCAAGGCTACGCAGGGCTTGGCGGATTACCTGAATGGCGCTTTTGAGTACCCGACGGTCGCACTTTGTCGTGACACCCGTCATGGCTCCGAGGAGTTCGTGCGGCGTGTGGCTGAGGTTCTCGCCGGCAACGGCATCAAATCCTATCTGTTCGAGCGCGTCGAGCCTACCCCCGCGTTGAGTTTCGCCGTCCGCGAGCTGGGCTGCTCGGCCGGCGTCAACATCACCGCGTCGCACAATCCTGCGGCATACAACGGCTACAAGGTCTACGGTCCCGACGGCTGCCAGATTACCGTCGAGGCGGCGGAGGCCATCCAGGCGGCCATCGACCCCGTCGACTGCTTCGATGGCGTAAAGGCGATGGCGCTCGATAGGGCCCTGGATGAGGGGCTGGTGCAGTGGGTTCCCGAGAGGGTTCTCGACCGTTACATAGAGGAGACGCTCAAGGTCTCAACGGGCGAGGACTGCTCGGCGCTCCGCATCGTCTACACCCCGCTCCATGGCGTCGGCCTGGAGTGCGTGTCCCGAGTGCTCGAGGGGATCGGCGTGGCCGATGTCGTGACAGTCGACGAGCAGTGCGTGCACGACGGCGACTTCCCGACCTGCCCGTACCCCAACCCCGAGGTTCGCGAGGCGCTGGAACTCGGGCTCGAGTACTGCGACAGGTTAAAGCCCGACCTGCTCCTGGCGACCGACCCGGACACCGACCGCGTCGGCATCGCCGTTCCGCATGTCGGGGAATACAGGCTGCTCACGGGCAACGAGGTGGGCCTGCTCCTGCTCGACTTCCTGGCCTCCAAGGCAGACAGGTCCGGTGCGGACATGGGCCGCGAGGTCGCCTGCACCACCATCGTGTCCGCGCCCATGGCAGACGACGTCGCACGTGCCCGTGGTCTCGAGCTGCGCCGCACGCTCACCGGCTTCAAGTTCATCGGCGAGCAGGTCGGCGTGCTTGAGTCCGAGGGGCGCGAGGGCGACTTCCTCATGGGCTTCGAGGAGTCCTACGGCTACCTCGCGGGCACCTCCGTGCGCGACAAGGACGCCGTGGTCGCCTCCATGCTCATCTGCGAGCTCGCCGCCTACTGGAAAAGGGAGGGTCTGGACCTGTTCGAGGCTATGGAGCGCCTCTATGAGGAATACGGCTACTGGTCGAGCGCTCTGCTCGGGCAGGCATACGAGGGGCCCGAGGGCGCGTCCGACATGTCCGCGATGATGTCCGGCCTTCGAGATCGCACTCCGGAGCAGATCGGCGGCACCGCCGTCGCGGAGCGCATCGATTACGCCAAGGGCGCGCCGATGCCCGTCGTCAACCCGACCAACGAGCCCCAGCGCCTTCCCGAGGCGGACGTACTCGAGTTCAGGCTCGCGGACGGGTCGCGCGTCCTGTTTCGTCCCAGCGGCACCGAGCCCAAGGCCAAGGCCTACGTGTTCGCGAAGGGCGCCGACCGCTCCGAGTCCGAGGCCAAGCTCGCCGCGCTGGTCGCGGACGCCACGTCGATCCTGGGAGGGACCCGCTAATGATCCACCTCGTCCTGCTCTCCGGCGGCTCGGGCACGCGCCTTTGGCCGCTCTCCAACAGCACCCGCTCCAAGCAGTTCCTCAAGGTCCTGCGCGACGCGGACGGCAACCACGTCTCCATGGACCAGCGCGTATTCGGCCAGATCGGCGCCGTCGACGCCGATATCGATATAACCATCGCCACCTGCGCGAGCCAGGAGGAGTCCATCCGCCGGCAGGTGAAGGGCGAGTATGCGCTCGTCCTCGAGCCCGAGCGCCGCGACACCGCCCCGGCCATCATGCTCGCCTGCGCGAATCTCGCGCTCGAGCAGGGCGCGGGCGAGGGCGACACCGTCATCGTCATGCCCATCGACAGCTACGCGGACCAGGCGTACTACGACAGCGTCGTGAGGCTCGACGAGGCAGTCCAGTCGGATTTCGCCGAACTGGTCCTCATGGGCGTGGAGCCAACCTACCCCAGCGGCAAGTACGGCTACATCGTGCCCGCGCCGGGGGAGGCCTGGCCCCGACGCGTCGAGCGCTTCACCGAGAAGCCTGACGCGGGGACTGCGCGGGAACTGATTTCCCAAGGGGCCCTCTGGAACTGCGGCGTTTTCGCGTTCCGGCTCGGCTGGCTCACCGGCCTTACCGCCAGCTACCTGTCCTGCGGCACTTTCGACGAGTTCCGCTCGCGCTACGCCGAGCTGCCGAAGAACTCCTTCGACTACGAGGTCGTGGAGAGGGCGTCGTCCATCGGCGCGGTCTCCTACGCGGGCGAGTGGAAGGACCTGGGCACCTGGAACACGCTGACCGACGAGATGGCGGAGTACACCTCCGGCCGCGTCGTGGTTGATACCAAGACGTGCGAGAACGTCCACGTGATCAACGAGACCGGCTTCCCGATGGTCGTCGCGGGCATCTCCGACTCCGTCGTGGTGGCGACGCCCGACGGCATCCTCGTCTCCGGCAAGGAGGCGTCGGCCAACATCAAGTCCGAGGTCAACGCCGTCGCCGAGAGCCGCCCCATGTACGAGCAGCGCTCCTGGGGCGAGTACCGTGTCATCGACAGCAGCGTGTTCCCCGACGGGGCGAAGGCACTCACCAAGGAGCTGATCATCCGGGAGGGCGGCCAGCTCGACTACCAGCGCCACATGCATCGAGGCGAGGTCTGGACGGTCATCTCCGGCACCGGTGAGGTCGTGCTGGACGGACTGGTCCAGCAGGTTCGCGCAGGCTCCGTCGTGCAGATCCCTTCGGGAACGCCGCATTCAGCACGAGCGCTTATAGGAAGTCTGCATGTAATCGAGGTTCAGTACGGCGAGACGTTAGTTATGGAAGATGTTGAACTTCTTAATTAGCTGTATATGAGGGTTCGTAAGCTCTTCTGCAGTTATTAACTCTTTGGATATGACTGTTGACGATGGCTCTGCCATACAGGTGCTGAAGAGGTTCTACGAGGCATATATTTCGAATGAATCGTTATCCACAGGGGACGTTGTGTCTCGGAAGCCTGGCATGCGAAAATGTACGCTGCCAAACTACAGACACCCATTGTAATTTAAAAGTTACAGTACCCGATTTTTTGATGAATCGCAGAATGCTGGAAGCCAGTACTTCTGCGAGCCACTTGATTTACGAGTGGGCTTTTTGGATGACAACAATCAATTCGTTACCTATTTTATGATTCGCGCCGATTTGAAAAAATATCGTGGCCCTCTTTCTGATCTCGAGCGTTATTTAGCATTGCTGAAATACAAGGGAACGCATGAAGAGCAAGTGGAGCCAGTAGACTAGGATTCATTCAAACTTCCATGAATTATTATCTTGCGATCGATTTCCTTAGTGACTTGTTGGTCAAATCCTTTGGGATGAGAACCTTGTCCGGTGAGGTATTAGACATTGCTAAAAGGCATGATATCCCGCGCGGATATTTGAACGATAGATGCTCTTATAAGCGATCCATCAACGAGTTTGCTTCAAAGCGATTGATTGAATTGTTCGACTCCGTTCTCTCCGATGCATCACGTGCTACTAAGGATCAAGCTGTTGATGGGCTGTGCGCAGTTCTAGGCAATTGCTTTGCATTTTCTAAGGAGCAAATTAGCGAGGTTGTCGACACCCTAGACGAGGATTCCGGTAATGAGCTTCTTGTCGATCTTCTACAGACTGCCTTAGATAATTTTATGGGTAAGCTTAGCGTGCTGCTTCCGCTTGCTGTCTCCACAGGGATTCAAACAATTCGTTATTACAATTTGCCTGTTACCATCCCTATCCCTACTGATTACTCTGGGAATGCGTTAATTCTAATAACCGACATTCCAGAGAGCGCTAGGGTCTCCATGCTTAGACTGGACCGGGGGTAATTCTCCGTCTGCGTCCGTCTGGGCGCCATCTGCCGTTAAGCACCGCCGACAACCTTTCTTCTCTTCTAGGATAACGTCAAACGAATAGATGAGAGGTTCGAGAGGAGGAGCTATGAAAGCACGAGGTCCTTAAGCTGCCCAATCGGAAAGCAGGCGGGTTAACAACAATTTAATATAGCATACTCGGATGATATACATCTTGATGGGGGACCACAAGGCGGGTATGACGGCTAACGTTATAGGGTGGTTGAGATGGATACTTCATGGTTTATGGAATTCGTAGGCTTCGTCAGAGAGAACTGGCCGTGGTGTGTCGCTGCTGTTGGAATCCTGTATTGCTTGCATCATTTTATGGGCAACTCTGATGACAGTCAGATTGAGAATAGCCAGTCGAGCTCTCGGTCTTGCACAACTGGCAATAACTGCGTGACAACGGTTAGCCCGGTAATCAACGTTCCCTGCTACAGCGTATCGGACCAAAAACTCAGGTCTGAGCTCAATCCTTCCGATAGGCTCTACTTCGATAGAGTCGTTTCCGATAGCCAACAATTTGTTGATTTTGGCGCTCATTATTCTTTTGATAATCCGGGTTCCGCGAAGGAACTTAAAACCAAAGCCTCTGCTTTGCAGAAGTCTGTTGCGATCAATGACCCCTCCTGTTTGAGGGACAAATCTTTCGAACAGTGCCTGGCTGCGTATCGTATGTCAGTCGAAATTGGAGACGCCCTCCACGAAGCACGTGTCAATTTGCAAAATACTTGCGCTTCAGTTTCAAAGGCTAATAGGTCAAAGCCTGGCTACAAAACACTTGTTGACCTCGAAAAAGATCTATACAGACGTGAACAGGCCCAGAATCATATGAGTGCGATTGCTCGGAATTACATCGGCTCATCTTTTGGGGATCGAGGCAAGCGGTGGTATCAAGAAAACCGCAGGCGCGCAATCGATAAAAAGACAAATGCTAGGTAATCTTAACGGATATTCTGATTCATTTGGCATAATGTGACAGCTTGTATGAATTCATGCGGCGTCGAGTTCAGCGAGAGCCCGGCGCCGCTAGCGCGCTTAAATGTCAGCGCGGAATAAAATAATCGCTTGCTAGCGTCATGAGTCTAAAATCTATAGCACTGCATTATGGGAGGACATCCGGATTGATGAGTAGCATAGAGCAAGGATGGCGTATTTGTGCAGAATCTGATACCGGTAGCTGCCTCTTAATTATAGGAAACGGATTCGATCTTCATCATGGTCTAGCAACCGGGTATTCGGATTATCACGACTGGCTGGTAGACCATGATGAGCAAGTGGCTACTGACTTCGAAACGTTTTACTTTGCAGCGGAATGCTCAGATCTTGAGGGCAGCCTTGACTACATACTAAGTTCCGCCAAAGGTGTCGACCCCCGATGGTGCTCTCTTGAAGAATCACTCGGCATTGAATGGGACGACCTTTGTTATGAAACACTTGAGCACACGTATCCTAATCTAACCGTTGATAATCCAGGATGGGATGATTTCTGGATCGAGCTGCAGGTGCGTCTTGAATACCTGAAGAAGCTCACCAGGGATCACTTTCGAGAATGGGTAGAGTCTATCGATGTGTCTAAAGTAAAGCCTGTACTTGATTTACCAGACACAGCTTCGTTCGTTACCTTTAATTACACTCCAACGCTGGAGTATGTCTACGGTGTTCGTCCAGACAGGATCCTCCATATCCATGGTTGCGTCTTGGATAAAAACGAGCTTCTTCAATTTGGTTCTCCCGACAATAATCCTTTCGAGCTTCAGAAGATGCTTGAAGACAAATATGGAATGGATGATTTTCACGGTGCGACTATTCAGCAGGGTGTAACTGTCGCATGCGATCGCTGCGCAGATACATGGAAGAACATTGAGGGCAACTACGACGCCCTAAACCATTTCTTGGACACCCTTGCTAATGTCAATACAGTAATTATCATGGGCAATTCGTTCGACAAAGTCGATAAGCCATACTACCGCGACGTTCTGGCTCCACGCTACCGCGATGCCGAATGGATCTTTTGCGAGTACGAGTCCAACGAGGATAAAGCATATGATATTGACTACTTTTGCCACGAGCTTGCCATCTTAAACTATCGCATCACCAGTTACGCGGAGTTTAAAAAGGAGCATGTCTAGTCGAAAGCTAGAATCTTGGGGGCTGAGGGACTCTTCACGACTTACGTGAAATTGATAGGCGGTGATATGTCTACAATTGAATGGCCGTAATGAATCTGAGATCGATGAGTCACAATCAAATTGTTTCCCAACGGTTTTCCAACTGACTGCCTTCGGTAAGTCTATACTTCAGTTATGTTATTTGGTTAAGTTAGGGAGTGCTGTATGCCCATTTGCCATGACGGATATATGGGCACTGCCCCCGATCTCTCTGGAAGTATTTCGAAAAATCGATTCAGGAGTGAACTTATTTGGGGCATCGATCGTTTGCTCACATGTTTGGATTCCGGAATTGATTCATTTGCGGTTGTCTTTGATTATCGTTGCGATATCGAGCTTCATCTAGACGATCGCTACGAGTTTTATCAAGTTAAAACCGGCGGAAAAGGAAAATTTGGAGTCACTTGGGCTACGCGGCTTCCAAAAAGGGGCATCTCAATTATCGCAAGACTTTATGAGTTGGACGATGCGTCTCAAGATTGCCCTATAAAACTTGTGATAGTTGGCAACAGACCCTTTACTAAAAAAGGTGGCGCATTTGATTCGCCGGGGGAAGTCCTGTTTGCAACTCTTGAAGCAGAAGATAAGCAAAAGATTGAGCAAGCCGTTTCGCGTGACAACAATGGAATGAAGCCCGATTTAAATAAGGCTTCTTACCTGCTTGTTGCTATGGACCTCGATAAGCCACAGGATTCTGTACGCGGACATCTCCTCTCGACGTATCGTAATGTCATGGGTTGTGAGCCAAAAAAGCCTATGGCGTTATGCGAAACGCTTGAGGGTCTAGCTTCAGATCGTGCGTGCAACGAAAATGAACAGCCTGATTATGAATCTGTGATCAGCAATAAGGGTATTAGCGGTGAGGAAGTCAGGAAACTCTTCTCTGTTTACGAAGATAGGGAAGAGACTCCCCAAGGCCTGGTAAACGAATGGATAAAAGAGCAACCCCCTCTAATGCAGAATTCATTTCGAATTGCATTACAAGAGTACACTTCAACAGTCATGGAACCGCAAACTGAGTCGATTCTAAATATTGCCAACTCCTTACTTAAAGAGGCTGATCCGTCGATGAGCCCTAATGAGATAGCTGAGACGGTTGGACCTCAGCTTATATCTAATGTAGGGCCTGAAATTAGCATAGAGCTTGCAAAGATATACGTACTGATCGCTACATTTAAGACTGCTCTAGAAGGGTAACACGCCATGGCACGAATTAACTTCTTAGAACTTATCATTGCGTCACCTTCGGAAGAAACTGCAAAGTCCATTTGTTTCGAGTCGGGTTTAAATGTCATAACGTCAAATAGAAAAAGGGGCAATGATCTTGGTAAGTCAGTCATCACTAAAAGTCTATATCACTGTATGGGCGCAGACTGTAAATTTGATGACAAGTTTGACGTAAACAGTAAAGTATTTGTTTTAAAGTTCTCTTATGGTTCTGAACTATATTCGATTTTCCGAAGCCGTGGACAATTCAAGTTATTTGATGAGCGGCTCGAATTGCTTTGGACTGAGACTCATAGGCATTTGCTTGCAGAAAGGCTATACAATCAATTTGGTTTCGCTATTTGGTTGACCTCACGTGCTTCGGGGAAAACTGAAATTGCATCGCCCGCGTATTCTTATGCGCCGTATTTTGTAGACCAAAATCATTATGATGGTTCCCACTTCAACTCTTTTAATAGCATGGGGGAATACAGTTCGTATAAGTCCGATTTAATTTACGAATTTGCAGGCGCCTATGATCACGCATATCTTGATTTAACTGCTCGGAAAACGGATATTGAGCACCGTGTTACACAACTTGAAACAGATTTGAATGCCAATCGTTTAATGCGTGAGCGTATTCAAAACGAGCTCGAGCAGCTTGGTTACAGTGCTGATATGCCCTCACTAAAAAGTGATTGTGACGAATTTGAAGATGAATATAAACGCTTGGCTACCGGTCTATCTAAAATCCGTAAAAAGTTGTTTCGACTAAAGTCGAATAAGGCAGAAACGGAGATGGCTTACGCCAGTTCCCAAAGAATAGTTCGTAAGCTATGTCTGAGTGCAAAATCGCTTCGGACGGGAAAATGCCCTCTTTGCGAGCAAGATATTTTTAGCACCCTAATGGTTCGAGTTAATTCCTCGATTTCCCGCGAAGACGCACTTCTTTTAAGCAATGATCTTGGACGCGATATAAACGAATTGGATCGTAAGATTTCTGCTGAAGAAGAAAGATATAAGTCGAAATTATCCGAGCTTGCTGTTCTGAAAGCGAAAATGAATCTAGTGAAGCGCGACAACTTAACAGCAGTCCAAATCGAGGGTTTCATCCAACTGAACAAGCGACTTCTCGAAGAATATACTAAATTCATTACCTCACTTGAAAAGAACCGAAACGATCTTGATAAGATTAAAAAACAACTCAAGTCTTACAGTAGTAAGAAAGGCGAAGTCGACAAACGTTTTGTTGAGTTAATTCGCGAGCATATAGCGAAGCTCAATCTTAGATCAATTAATAAAGCAAAGATTAAAAATGTTAATTCAAAGATTGAGGCGGGCGGCAGTAATGCCCCTTTGGCTACTCTTGCGTGGTATTTGACGCTGTTGGATTTGAAAAAGGAGTTTAATGAACAATTGGTAGAACTTCCAGTTGTTATTGATAGCCCGTTGAATATCGAAGCGGATGACGAAAAATACTATCGGCAATACAGTCTAATATTCAGCACTTTTACTTACCAGGGACAAATGATTGTGTCAGGGCTTAATTTAGCCGACTCTGAAGTTGTCCCTCGGAACGCAAATATCATTATTCTCGATAATGAGAAATATCATCTTCTCAACAAAGAGGATTATTCCGATTGCAAGAATATACTCTATAAATGCTTAGAGCAGAATTAGCCTACAGGCCAGTCGGTGAAAGGCAGTTCTTCCTTTCACCGACTGGCAAAACGATTTACACCTAATTTCGGGGTTCGTTTACAGGCAATTCGTACGATGCTCACCTGATCTCGCTACACTAATAACTGCTGCTACCAGGTAGTTTCCTGGCGCAGCTTCCATTGGCTCTTGCGAAGATCGGAGCGGTTATGTTTGCTGCCGCGTTCCACACCAGCCGTCACTACATTCTGTTTACTGCCATGGCCTGCCTATGCATTTTGCTGGGCGGGCCTTCTTATGCCGCGGGCGCGGAGAGCCTGTTCATTGCGGGCGCCACGTACTACGAGTCGGGTGTATCGGGCCCCGGGTGGGCCTGGACCGATGCCGACCACCTGGAGCTTAACGGCTACACGGGCGAGGCCATCGGCGCCGACGGCGACCTGTTGGTGACGCTGACCGGGCAGAACACTGTTGTCGAGACGAGCGCGCCCGACGTGGACATCTCGCGGTGCGGCATGGAGGTGTGGGGCGATCTGACGCTCCGCGGCACCGGGTCGCTGGCGGCCACGGGCTCGCAGTGCGGGATCTACGTGTCGGGGACGCTCGCGGTGGACGGCTGCAAGGTTGACGCGCGGGCTGATGGCGCCGGCATCGCGGATGCGCGGGCGGCCGGCGTGATCGCGGACGGTCTTGCCGTTCGCGGCAGTGGGCGCGTTGTCGCCGCGGGCGCGGGCTCCGGGGCGGGCGTGCGCGCCTATGGTGTGTGTCTGCCGGACGGGGCTGCTGGCGGCGGCGCGGCCGGGCAGCTTACCGTCGATGCGTCCTGGCTGGATGCGTCGGGCGCCGACGGCGGCGTCGCCTGCCTGGGCGGGTCGCTTGCATCCGCGCGCTTTGTGGCGCCTGCGGGCGGGGCCTTTGGCGCGGGCGGCGTGGTGGATGCCGACGAGTCCGCGGCGGCGCATGTGACGATCGAGCCCGTGGATTCCACGGCATCGGCGGGGGAGACCGGTGGGCGCGAGGTGCCGGGCGATGGCCCATCCGCCCCTGGCACCGACCCCGCTACCAGCGAGCCGGCTGCGGATCCGTCGACGAATCCCACACTGAAGCCCGCGGCGGCGACAAAGACGGTGACCACGACCACTGTGGCCAAGACCACGGCCACCAAGACCTCTAAGCCCAAGGCCGCCACCGCGACGGCCGCCTCGCTCCCCAAAGCCGGTGATAGCTGCTGGATCGCCGTATCCCTAACGCTTTTCTTGCTCGGCATAGTGCTCCTATGCGCCGCGATTCGCTGCTAAAACGCTCGATTTCCGAAAGCGAAGAGAAAATCGAACCGTCAAGCCTAAACCGATCTCTGGCAACAAATCATCAGCTAGATATAGTCCAGGCCGATATCCCGTATCCAACTAAGCTCCTTCCCCTATGTCCCCTTTGGGGGCAGTCACTGTTGCTATGCCTTGGTGCTATACTCGGATGCCTAAGGAAGTGGTTCGTATGTACTTGAGCGATACTAAGATTCAGGAGCTAATCGACAGCAAGGTGCTTCTCAATGCCGATGCTTCGAACATCGGACAGGTTACGTATGACTTGCGCACCGAGGGATTCTACATCAACGAAAGCAAGCAATCCGAGGTAGAGCTTGGCCCCGGAGATTCGACATTCGTCTCTTGCGTTGAATGTGTTGCGTTGCCAAACGATTTGACCGCGAGCGTGCTTCTACGCAATTCGCGCATTCGCCAGGGGCTTTCTTTGGATGCGCCGCTATATTTCCCCGGGCATGGAACACGGCTGTTCTACCGTGTTACAAACGTAAGCGGTAACACTATTACGCTCGATAAGTCTAAGGGTATAGCGCAGGTTGCGTTCCAGCACGTTGATGGCATGGTGGCCCATCCTTACCACGGCGCTTTCTCTGATGAGCTCAACTTTAACGGACTTGCAGATTATTCCGACATCTATGCCGGAGAACTCAAAAAGGTCGAGGATAAAAAGGAAGAAATCGCGAATATCTAGTCCCGTATTTATGGCAATGTCCTGGCCCTCTTCGCCATTTTTGCCGCGATCTTTACGCTCGTAAATGTCAACGCCGGAGGTCTTTCTTCCGATATTACAACCGTCAACTTTGTTGCACTCGACCTGCTGATTATTGGCGGTTTTCTGATTCTTGCATCCGCAATCGAGACCTTCCTTGTTAAAGACAGGGAAAAGAAGGTATGGCTGCCTCTCGTATTGGGCATTGCCTGCATTGTCGTGGCAGTGGTTCTTGCATTTCAGTAAGTAGGGTGGCTCATGTCGTGGGAGACTTGACCTAAGGTACGATCAACTGCTCCTGAGTGAGGGTATTGGTTTACGCCAATACCCTCACTTTCTTTGAATAGGGCAGCAGACAGGGCCAGCTGTCAGAGTTCGTGTCTTATGGGAGCAATTCAATTCACGCCGCGTTACATCTAGTCTGCTCTTTATTCTCGGATATAAACACTAAGGAGGCAGTCATGTTTTGGAGCTACGTTCAGCTTGATGATGGCACCCAGTTTGCCTACTCAGAGACAAGAGAAGACGGAACCGTTCGCGTAGCCGTCGAGCGCCCGGTTGACTTTGGCTTTGACCATGCGGAATGCTTCTTGCCTTCGGTCAAATGGTTCAACGTCGAAGGCTTTTCTGCTGATGACCTCAATTTCTTGTCAGAATTTGTTAGATCAAACGCCCCACTTATCTTCGAACTCGCCGAACGCCAGAAAGCCGGATCGGCGGTTTCGGAGCTGGCCCGCTGAAGTTCTGCTGTTGAACGGCAAATGGCCCATGATTTCGCCTTCTGACATATCCATCGCGGCCTCCCGCGTGCTGGCTCAATACGACGTCAGCGAAGCATATTTATTTGGCTCGTTCGCCCGAGGCGAACAAACGCCCGATAGCGATATTGACTTGCGCCTAGTCTGCGGCAACACCATGACGTTCGGCACGCTTTACGAACGCTCTCATGAACTCGAGAAGGAACTTGGGCGAAAGGTCGATATAGTCACTAACCCACCAGAGCACATGCGCCCGGCTTTTCGCAAAAGCATCGAGCAGGAAGAGGTGCTTGTTTATGAAGCGCTGTAAACAGGACGAGGAGCTTGCGAATGCCAGCCCCCAACTTTTTCCTTCCAAAGAACCCAACCCGGAGACACTCGAGGCCATCTGCGAAGGTGACGCATTCTTTGCGGCAAGGGGGTCCGGTCGCTTCGACAACGGCGCTGATCTTATCAAAGCAGCTCTAAAAGCTCCTGAAGTGTGAGAGAATTCAACCACCGAAGAGGCAATTGTCTCGGAAGTGTCAGACTGGCGAGGTTCGTACCTCGCCATTTTTGTACGTCTGCGGACATCGGAACTATCCCGCTAGCTACATGCCTTGCTTTTACCTGCTGCATTTGGGTTAGATAAAACGCCTCGCCACCTTGGGTTAACGAGCGCGATTGCGGGGCTTCTTGACTCGTCTTGCATCGTTTTCCGTTTATTTATATGCTTGTCCCAGAATTTGGTCGTAAGGCGCGACCAACGGAATCAAAAGAAAGCCTACCGAGAAGATCTTGGTCGCAGAGCACGACCAACGCAATCAAAACAATGCTCGCGGAGAAGGCGCCTTCAATCGCATTGATTGGAGGCGCCTCTAATACCAAGCGATATCTATTCTGCCGGAGAGCCTGGAGCAAGGGCGGCAGTCGAATGCGCCTGATAACAGGTATCGCTCTAGCGATGGTGTGCTAAACTATCGTTAGAGCGATACCTGTTAGGAGACTCGCGTGGAACTGTGGCATGGTTCTCAGAAAATCATTGAGATTCCCCAGCTTGGCCTGGGGAAAGTCCATAACGACTATGGACAGGGATTCTATTGCACAGAGAGCCTCGACCTTGCAAGGGAATGGGCGTGCTCGCGTGATGCCGACGGCTTTGCAAATCGATATGAACTCGACATGGCCGATCTCAAGGTACTCGACCTGCTATCGCCGCAATATTCAGTTCTGCATTGGATAGCGTTGCTTGTAGAGCATCGTTCATTCCGAAAGGACACCGCCGTCGCTGTGGGGGCATGCGAATACCTTCGCGATCATTTTTTGCCTGATGCTAACGCTTACGATGTGATTAGAGGGTGGCTTGCGGATGACTCGTACTTCAGCTATGCCAGGGCGTTTGTAAACAATACGATCACCATTGACCAGCTCGGTCGAGCGATGAGGCTCGGCAACCTTGGAGAACAGATTGTGCTCAAAAGCGAGCGCGCATTCAAGAGCATTCGTTTTGCTGGATTTGAACGTGCGCCACAAGCTCTATATGGCCCATTGGCCAAGGACCGAGATGAGTTGGCAAGGGCGCAGTATCGGGAATTGCTTACCGAAAACCCGTTTGAGGGAATTCGTGTCGTCGATATCGTTCGAGAGGGGATGACAGAAAATGACCCACGCCTACAGTGAGATGTATCTCGAGGATGCCATGAGAACGCTGGGCGAGGCAGTCGATTTCGCCCTCTGCGATCAAGGGCTGAGTCCGACCGAGCTGACGGCGATTCTATTGAATTCTGTCGAGATGAGGCAATTCGAGCGTGGTGTGGCGCGCGTTGTCTGCGGCATGTCGGGTGACGAACTTGCGCGTGAAATAATTGCCGGTGCAGGACTGAAACCCGCAGAATGTAGGGAGAGCTATCCGTTCGACCGTTCGCCCCAGTATTGGGCGGGCTGGGTTTTGGCCTATACGCAATGGATGTGCAGCCTGGGCTTTAATGAGCTACTCGAAGTCGCTCCGCTCGATTGGATCATCGGCTCGTACCATCCGCTCCACGAGGCCTCCGAAGACAAATTCGCCCAGATTGTCATTGATAAATGGAACAAAGCCCAGGCAGACAAAAAGGGCCTCAAAGCGGCACGAAAGGCGGCCGGCCTAACGCAAAAACAGCTGGCCGCCCAATCGGGGGTTAAACTTCGCGCTATACAGCTCTACGAACAGAATCAGCTGGATTTGCGCCGCGCCTCGGTCTCTTCGGCATTGGCGCTCGCAAACACCCTAAGCTGCGCCATCGAAGACCTCGTCTGGCAGCCGGTTGCCCTGGAGTACGACTCGCGGGCTATTCCATCCGTAAAGCTATAGAGGAGGCAGTCATGCCTTGGAACTACGTTCAACTAGATGACGACGCCAATCGCGTTGCTAAAGAAGGTCATCCAACTGCACACGAGGCAAATTCATCATCACCGATTTTGCTCGACGGCGTCACGTCGATTGATGAAGCTATTCGACTGACCATTGAGGGCATACCCAACGCGCTCAGGCTCTTGGAGAACTCATGATGGCGGCTACGCAGCGGGGCGCTCATCCGTTCGCGCCGCTCGTGCTTGATGATGCCGGTTCGCTCGAAGTTATTGCCGCGGCTGTGATGCGCCTACACAGCACGCTGATGACGGTCGGGCGCTGCTATACAACCGACGCCGCAGGCGACCGGGCCGCGCTTGAGCTTGGACGCGTCGAGTCCGTGCTTGCGGGTGCATTCTGTACGATATTCGGCCAATCGCCGGCCGACCGCTTCGCAGACATCTTTGACCAGGTCACCTACGTGGCCGAGCACATGGTCAAGGACCACATCTTTGAGGACGGTAACAAACGCACCAGCCTTGTCTTTGCATTGTCCGTCTTAAGGTTCGCAGGCACTCCGGTCGTGCTATCCGACAGCCCCGAGCCCAAGAACAACCAGTACTACGCCTGGATCCAGGACCTCGTATCCGGAAACCGTACGACCAGCGGGCTCGCCGAAGAGCTGCGCCGCGGTTGCATTGCGGGCATGGGCGACCCGTCGCGCGTATAGAATCTAAGCATCCGCACTCCTGCCATTATCTTGATTGGAAGCCATATGGAACTCCCTTGTACTCTGTGCAGCAATGTGTACGATTTCGCGTTTTGCCCCGAGCCCTGCTACGACCGCCTGGCCGACCTTGCCGACCCCGAGGACTGGGGTCCCGGCAACCGCATCCTCAAAAACTACCTGTCGTTTTCGTTTAGCCGCGCGGTGTTTTTGACCGAGCGCGACGTGGACCAGACCGCCCCGTCCAACCTGCCGCTGGTGTTCGACGACGACCGCTGCCTGTTCAACACCGGCCTGTACACGCGCCGTTACGAGACCATCTACGGCCTGTTTGAGCCCAACACCAAACCCGACGCGCGCCAGCGCTGGTTTTTGAAGGGCTTCTTTAAGGAAAGCGACCCCATGCTGGTCTCGTTTGAGTACCTGCCGTGCCGCGTGCGCTTTGCTGAGGACCCCTCCGAGCTCGTCTTTGACTACCGCCTGCCCATCCGTTCCAACATCGACCACATTCTGGGCGACGAGGAGAACCTGACTCGCATCCCTGCCAGCCTGATGGGGGAGAGCAACTCGCTGCTGCTGCGCCGCGCCTTTGAGGGCGCCGTCGTCGAGGCCGCCCGCCGCGCCGCAGCCAATTACACGCTCGCGGTGCCGCAGTTCTACGGCGGCCGGATCCAGCTGCTGCTGCCGCTGTGCCTGACCGGCGACAAGCCCGAGCTGGCGCTGACCATCCAGCGCGAGGACGGCTTTTACGCCGCGCGCACCTGCCTCACGCTCGACATGGCCTACAACAACGCGCGACTTATCTGCCGCCCCGAGACTTCGTGGATCAAGCGATAAAGGGCGGTTTAACTGCGGGTTTGTCGGTTGCCCTGATTGCGGTGGCGCGCTATACGCCCACGAATTTAAAATCGGGGGCAAAAAGTTCTTGGTAAACCACGCGCGGCTATGATAGTATCTCTTTTGCCGAAAGGCGACGGGCGATTGGCTCAGGGGTAGAGCATATCCTTCACACGGATGGGGTCACAAGTTCGAATCTTGTATCGCCCACCATCAAAAGCACAGGTCAGAGGTATTAAGCCTCTGGCCTTTTTCTTTTTGACACCAAGAGTGACACCAAAATTGATACCAAAATCGAATCGAAGTCGTCCTAGGCGTCTTTTTTATCGCGCCCTTTTTGCTGACGCCATTGCATATTTTGTATATAACGCATACGTATTTTCATTGAATTCCCCATGTGATCCGCGCGCAAATGTGGAAACAGGGACCACAGCCCCAGATCGCCTACCAGCGGATTTCTATCACACAGCGCTTTTTCGGCGGAACTCGTCAAGCTTTTGGTCAGCATTTGGTTTGCTTCCGGTACTTACCCGCATGACGGCCCCGTAGATAACCGGCCATGCCCGCAATCCACACGGCCTACGGCCGATACCAGGGGAGGCCTCATGGACGATATCGTCTGCGCAAACACCGCATTCCGCTACTGGCGCTGCCCGCCCCAAGTACGCGACCTCTACCCGCGCCTGCCCAACTCCGAAGATGGCTGGCGAGCTCTATCCCAATCGCCCTTTGTAGTCGACGTCCTCAAGACCCCGATTATCACTGTTGCATCGCCAGGTTGTTGTAATCACCACTCGGGATTGCGCTCCACTATTCGCTGGGAAGGGGCATCGGATGCCGGCACAACAATCGACACTCATTTAGGCTTTAGTGTCACCAACCCGCTTAACACGTTATTTACTATGACACGCTTTGTGTCCCAAATAGATCTCGTACTGGCCATGTACGAACTTTGCGGCTGGTTTTCTGTTTTCGAGCCGGCCCCCGCTGCTGAAATGCTGTTAAAAATGGCGCAAGAGGGGAATCGCAATTCCAGCACGCAGGATCTGTTCGAACTTGGAGAAGGCGAAGACGAGGTTCCTTGGAAACGGGTTTATGCCCGCGCAACCGTAAAGGCCCCAGATAATGAAGGCCAATCGAATAAGCGTGAGGATGGAAGAGAGATTACAAAACTCAAAGGTACTTCTCTTTGGATGAGAAAGCCGCTTATCGAACTGAGCGACCTGCATCGATTCGCCGATAAGGTCAAAAGTCAAATGTGGGGAAAGCAGTTTTATGATGCCGCTCAACAGGTTATCGGCATTGCTGCATCTCCACTCGAGGTCGCCGGGGTCCTGCTCCTAAGTCGTTCTCGACGTCTAGGTGGTTCAGGTTTCAGATGCGTGTACCTCAACGATTTAACCCCTCTATCCGAGGCAGCCCAAAGCATCGCAGGTCAAAAGGTCTGCTACGGCGACATCGTGATTGTAAACCCAATGCTAATGAAGGCAGTAATTATCGAGATTCAAGGTGAAGTCATCCATGGGTCAGGCGCGGTACTTGACCACGATGCAGAGCGCATGACCGCGCTCCAGAGTATGGGTTTCGACGTATTCCTGGTAACCCACGATATGCTTAACGACAAAAAGCAGCTAGATACCATAGTCAAAAGCGTCTGCAGTCGTTTGGGGATTCGATATAAAGCCAAATCCGAAGCAATGAAGTGCGCCGAGACGCGACTTCGAGCAAATGTTTTGTGCAACTGGCTGGAAATCGGAAATTAGTCGGCGACAAGGCGCTAAAGGGGTTAGTTTGCCTGCCAGTGAATTAGTGCCATTTCAAAACTATGCCGGATTACGGGGCTGGACCCGGACAGGCCGTCCATACCCGACATTTCACGGAATTCACAAGCCGTCTACCTGCGGTTTTGATTTTACCGATTACGCCATGCTCGGGGGTTCCCGGCCCAGCCTCGTAAACCGGCATGGTTTTGAGATCGCCGGGTGGGCGGGGGCACGGTTGGTCCCGATAATGGGCCCGGCGCCGGCAGGATGGCCGTTGGGCGGATGGCGGCCCGCGCCGCGGAAGCGAAAACGGCGGTCGGCGGGACTCGAGATGCCCCAAGGGCGCCGGAGAGGAGGGGGGCGGCCACGCCGCCGCCCCCGCGGGCGGGAAGGGGCATCGCGGGACTTCGAGGCCCGTTCCCGCGCCCGCGTCCGCAGAAAGTTTTTCCGAAATTGTCCTTGCATCGGCGGTGGAGTTCCCGTATAGTACTTCTTCGCACGGGGGCGTAGCTCAGCTGGGAGAGCGCTTGACTGGCAGTCAAGAGGTCAGGGGTTCGATCCCCCTCGTCTCCACCCGAGCATTGAATGAGGCTCCAACGCAAGTTGGGGCCTTTTTTCATATAGGCACACAAGGTCAAAGGCGGCACCATGATCCTCCTGGTCGACAAGATCGAAAAAAGCTTCGGCGCGCGCGTCCTCTTTAGCGGCGCGTCCTTCCAGATCAACCCCGGCGAACGCTTTGCGCTCGTGGGACCCAACGGAGCCGGCAAAACCACCATGCTCAAAATCATCATGGGCATCGACAGCCCCGACGCCGGCCAGGTCCAGTACGCCAAAGACTGCCAGGTGGGCTACCTAGAGCAGGAAACTAATCTGGAGCAAAAGGACACCACCATTCTTGCCGAGGTCATGGCGGCGGCCAAGGAAATCCGCCGCATGGGCGAGCGCGCCAACGAACTGCAGGCCCAGATCACCGAGCTCTCCGAGCAGGGCAAGGACGTCGATGCACTCCTTAACGAGTACGGCCAGGTCCAGGATCGCTTTGAGCACCTGGGCGGCTACGAGCTCGAGAGCAACGCCCGCAAAATCCTGTCCGGCCTAGGATTCAAAGTAACTGACTTTGAGCGCCCGTGCTCCGAGTTCTCGGGCGGCTGGCAAATGCGAATCGCGCTCGCCAAGCTCTTCCTGCGCCACCCCGACCTGCTGCTTCTGGACGAGCCCACCAACCACCTGGACCTCGAAAGCGTCCAGTGGCTGCGCGGCTTTATCGCCAACTACGACGGCGCCGTGCTCATCGTCAGCCACGACCGCGCCTTCATGGACGCCTGCGTCGACCACGTCGCCGCGCTTGAGAACCGCCGCGTGACCACCTACACCGGCAACTACAGCAGCTATCTCAAGCAGCGCGAGGACAACCTGGAGCAGATGCGCGCCAAGCGTGCTGCCCAGGAGCGCGATATCGCCCACATGCAAGTCTTCGTTGACAAGTTCCGCTACAAGCCCACCAAGGCAGCCCAGGCCCAGGAGCGCATCCGCAAGATCGAGCAGATCAAAAAGGAGCTCGTCATCCTGCCCGAGGGCCACAAGCACATCGATTTTAAGTTCCCCGACCCGCCGCGCTCGGGCGACATGGTCGTGGGCCTGGAGGGCGTCTCCAAGTCCTACGGCAACAAGCACATCTATAGCGACATCGACCTCAAACTCTACCGCGGCGAGCATGTGGCGCTCGTCGGCCCCAACGGCGCCGGCAAGTCTACCCTCATGAAGATCATCGCCGGTCTGGAGCCGCCCACCAGCGGCACCCGCGATCTAGGCACCAATGTGGGTGTGGCCTACTATGCCCAGCACGCGCTCGAAGGCATGACCGAGTCCAACACTGTCCTGCAAGAAATTGACACCGTCACGCCCAAGTGGACCGTGCCGCAGCAGCGCAGCCTGCTGGGCGCCTTCCTGTTTAGCGACAACGATTCCATCGAAAAGCAGGTCCGCGTCCTCTCCGGTGGCGAAAAGGCCCGTCTGGCCCTGGCCAAGATGCTCGTGGCCCCCGAGGCGCTCTTGTGCCTGGACGAGCCCACCAACCACCTGGACATCGACTCGGTGGACATGCTCGAGAACGCCCTGCAAAACTTCCCCGGCACCATCGTGCTGATCAGCCACGACGAGCACCTGGTGCGCGCCGTGGCCAACCGCATCATCGACATCCGTGACGGCAAGGTCACGGTATACGACGGTGACTACGACTACTACCTCTACAAGCGCGAGGACCTCGCAGCCCGCGCTGCCGCCGAGGCTGCAGGGGAGAGCGCTCCTGTCGCGACCAAGCCCACCAAAACCAGTGCCGTCCAGGCCAGCAGCCCCGTCGCCGCCCCCAAGCCGGCCGAGGGCAAAAAGACCAAGGAGCAAAAGCGTGCCGAGGCCCAGGCCCGCGCCGCGCTCAATAAAAAGCTCAAGGGCGTGCGCAACCAGCTCAAGAAGATTGAGACAGAGCTCGACAAAAAGCGCGCCCGCTATGACGAGCTTATGGAATTGATGGCAAGCGAAGAGCTTTATGCCGATCAGGACAAGTTCAACGCCGCACTGGGGGAATATAACGGGCTTAAGCAAGAGCTGCCCAAGCTCGAGGACGAATGGCTCGAGCTTTCCACCCAGATCGAAGAGGAGACCGCGCGTGAACTCTCGTAAGGCCGCTGCCGTGGCGATGAGCATCATCGCCATCGCCTGTCGCATCTGCGGCATCTTTATGAGTGCGATGACCGTGCTGCTGTGCTTTTGCGGCCTCACCGCCAAACTGCAGATCGTGGGCTTTGTCGTCGAGCTCTCGCGCGCGCTGCCGAGCGCCATCGCCGGCTATGGCGTCATCACGTCGCCCTTTGGCGGCGTGTTCCGTCTGGATTACGCCATCGTGGCCGTTATTTTGTTTGTGGCCGACTACCTGCTCACGCGCGCCTCGCGTCGCGTCCGCTAGGGGAGTGCAATGTCCAACAGCTACCTGATGAACCTGCTCGCCAGTGCCGTTGCCGTCATCGTGGGCATCGTCATCCACGAGAGCGCGCACGCCGCCGCGGCCTGGGCACTCGGCGACAAGACGGCCCGTTCGCGCGGCCGCGTGTCGCTCAATCCGCTCAACCATATCGACCCGTTCGGCACCATCATCCTGCCGCTGCTGATGCTTGCCGCCGGAGGCCCGGTGTTCGCCTTTGCCAAGCCCGTACCCGTCTACCTCAACAACCTCAAGCACCCCAAGCGCGATGAGGTCCTGGTGAGCGCGGCCGGCCCCGCATTGAACATCGCACTGGCATGCCTAGCGGCCGCCATCATGCACGCGGCATACGGCAACCTCTACGCCAGCATGTCCTTTGCCGTGGCGTCCCAAATCATGAACTTCGGTGCCACCTTTATCGTGGTCAACCTGTCGCTCGCGTTCTTTAACCTCATCCCGATCCCGCCGCTCGACGGCTCGTCGATCATCGTGCCGTTCCTCAAAGGTAAGGCGCTCGCCAACTACTATCGTCTGCAGCAATACGCCATGCCGATCCTTATCATCGTGCTGTACCTGCTGCCCATGTGGACCGGCATCGACGTGATCGGCCGTTATTTCGACGTTACCGTGTATCCGCTAGCGGAGCAGCTGCTCAACTTCGCAATCGCCGGCATCTAGGGTAAACTTACAGGTCGACCGCGCAAAACGGTCGCAGCATGCACCCATACCGCGCCGCGAAGGCGCCGTCAAAGGAGGTCGAAAATGTCGTATCGCGTGTCGACGCAGGTCTACAGCGGACCGTTCGACCTGCTGCTGCAGCTTGTAACCCGCCAAAAAGTTGATATCGGTGCCATCTCGATCAGCGAGGTGGCCGAGCAGTACCTTGCCGAGGTCGAGCGCATCGAGGCGCTGGACCTGGACGTGGCGAGCGACTTTTTGCTGGTCGCGGCAACCCTTTTGGACATCAAGGCCGCCTCGCTGGTGCCCCAAGAGGCCCCCAGCAAATCCGTCGACGATGACGAGGACGACGAAGATCTCGAGGAACTCGCCGCGCTTGACGGTGATGCCCTGCGCGAGGTCCTGATCCAACGCCTGATCGCCTACAAGCAGTTTAAGGGCGCGGCGGCGGCCCTTGGCGCGCGCATGCAGGCCGAGAGCCGCATGCATCCGCGCGTGGCCGGCCCCGACCCCGAGTTTTTGGGTCTTATGCCCGACTACCTGGCCGGCATTACCCTGCGCGGCCTCGCCGTCATCTGCGCCGACTTGGACGGCAAGCGCCAGACCTTCCTGCTGGAGGCCGAGCACGTGGCGCCGCACCGTGTGCCGCTCGACCTGACCGTGGCCTCGGTCGACCGCTTTACCATGGCGCACCAAACCTGCACCTTCCGCGAGCTGTTGGACGGCGACGCCACGACCGAGCAGCTCGTTGTCACCTTCCTGGCCATGCTCGAGCTCGCCAAGCGCGGCTCGCTTACGCTGAGCCAGGACAAGATTTTTGGAACCATTCAAATCAACCGCGTCGAGGGCGCCGAGGCCTATGTGCCCGGCGAGGGCCCCGAGCTCACCGAATAGGAGCGGCAACCATGTCAACCCTTTCCACGCTAGAGGCAAACAGCCTCAAAGGCGCCCTCGAGGCACTGCTGCTGGTGTCGAGCGACCCCGTGAGCGCACCCGCCCTGGCAGGTGCGCTGGATATCGCTCCGGGCGAGTGCGCGTCGCTTTTGGCCGAGCTCAAGGTTGAGTACGAGGAGGCCAACCGCGGCTTTCAGTTGCGCGAGGTCGCCGGTGGCTGGCGCCTGTTTACACACCCTGCCTACCACGACGTGGTCGAGGCCTACGTGCTGAGCTGGGACACGCAAAAGCTGTCGCAGGCGGCGCTCGAGACCTTGGCCGTCATCGCCTATCACCAGCCCGTTACGCGCGAGGTGGTCAAGGGCATCCGCGGCGTCAACTCCGACGGCGTCATCGCGTCGCTCGTTGACAAGGGTCTTGTGCGCGAGCTCGGCCGAGACCCCCAGCGCGGTCAGGCCATCATCTACGGCACGACCAACGCCTTTTTGGAGAAGTTTGGTCTGCGCTCCACCCGCGACCTGCCCGATCTGGAGCAGTTTGCCCCCGACGAGCAGTCGCGCCAATTTATCCGCGAGCGCCTGAGCGGCCGCAGCATTCAGTCCACGCTCGAGGAGCAGGCCGAAGATCTGGACGAAGAGCGCGAGCTGCTCGATACCGATGTTGAAGATGTTGAGGCAGCCGAAGACTTAGAAACCCTGGTCGTCGACGAGACCTCGGAGGATTTGCATGACGAGGACTAACGAAGTAGGGGAGACGCGCGCCATGGGCAACGCAGCACCCGCAACCGACGCCCAGCCCGTCTACCCGCACACCATGCGCTTGCAGCGTTTTTTGGCGCGCGCGGGCGTGGCGAGCCGCCGCGGGTCGGAGGACCTGATGACCGCCGGCCGCGTGACCGTCAACGGCCAGATCGCGACCGAGCTGGGCACCAAGGTCGACGTCGACCGCGACCATATCGAGGTCGACGGCATGCCCGTCAAGCTCGACCAGGGCGCCGTGTACCTGATGCTCTACAAGCCGACTGGCTACCTTACCACCATGAGCGACCCGCAGGAGCGCCCTTGCGTGGCCGACCTGGTCCCCCGCGACCGCTTTCCGGGACTTTTCCCGGTGGGCCGTCTGGACCGCGACACCACGGGACTGTTGCTCTTCACGACCGACGGCGACCTGTCACAGGACCTGCTGCACCCCAGCAAGCATGTCTATAAAACTTACCAGGCACTCGTGGACGGGCAGCTGACCGACCGCGATCTGGAACCACTCCGCCGCGGCATCGAGCTCGACGACGGCCCGTGCCAGCCGGCAATCTGTCGCATCATCAACGCGCGCGAGGCTGAAGCCGTGGCCCCGCAGGGTGTGAAGCCCGGTACCACCGCCGTGGAGGTCATCATCCGCGAAGGCCGCAAGAACCAGGTCAAGCGCATGCTGAGCAAGATCCACCACCCGGTGATCCGCCTGCACCGCTGCAACTTTGCCGGCCTGGAGCTCAAGGACGTGGCCAAGGGCTCGTGGCGCAAGCTCACCGACCGCGAGGTGCAGATCCTCAAGGCCGGCGGCATCCCACCCAAGCAGGCGAGCTCCAAGCGCAACGGCGGCAAGCCCCAAGACACGCCTGCCAGCCGCACGCGTCACCACGGCAGCCATGGCTCAGCACCCAAGCGCAACACCTACCGCGAGCGCTACACGGGCTAGGCAAACCCGCCGCGCCCCAACGCCCGCGAACCATACCAGCACGTCAATCATCGAAAGGAAGCATTGCATGATCGTCGCCATCGACGGCCCCGCCGGATCCGGCAAGTCCACCATCGCCAAGGAGATCGCCCGTCAGCTTGGCTTTAACAAGCTCGACACGGGCGCCATGTATCGCGCCGTCACCTTCGCCGCGCTCGACCGCGGCATCGATCTGGATAACGAGGCGGCCATCGACGCTCTCGCCGAGCAGATTGAGATCCGCTTTACCAACGGTACCGGAGAGGACACGCGCCTGACCATCGACGGCCAGGACGCTTCGGCCGCCATTCGTACCCCGCAGGTCGACGCCAACGTGTCCAAGGTCTCGGCCTACCCGGGCGTGCGCACCGCCATGCTCATCCACCAGCGCCGCGCAGCCGAGGACCGCGATATCGTGGCCGAGGGTCGCGACATCGGAACCGTCGTGTTCCCTAACGCGCAGGTCAAGGTCTTCCTAACCGCCGACCCGCGCGAGCGCGCCCGCCGCCGCGTGCTTCAGCGTCACCAAAACGATGCCCAGCCGCTCACGTCCGAGCAGCTCGAGGCTGAGGTCGACGAGACCCTCGACGCCCTTAAGCAGCGCGACAAGCTCGACAGTAGTCGCGAGGTCGCCCCGCTCGTGCCCGCCGAGGACGCCGTGCACGTCGACTCCACCGCCCACACCATCGACGAGGTCGTTCGTATCATCGAGGACCTCATCAACCAAAGGAGGTAGCCCATGCGCCTGTTTAAGCAGACGCCCGAGGACTATTACAACGCCCCCTACGCCGAGTTCCCGGCGCTCATCCGCGGCACTGTCGTCGTGGTTATGGCCATCCTTTGGGCCTTCTCCAAGCTCATGTGGCGCTGGAAGGTAGAGGACGCCGACCTACTGTTTGAGCGCCAAGAAGGCCGCGGCAGCGTGGTCATCTGCAACCACACCTCGATGGCCGAGCTCTTGGCCGTGGAGACGGCGCTGTTCTTTGGGGGGCGCCGCATTCGTCCCATCTTTAAGTCCGAGTTCGCCAAGAGCAAGATTGTGCGCTGGGCCTTTAGCCGCGTCGGCGGCATCCCCGTGGAGCGTGGTACTGCCGATATGAAGTGCTTGCGCGCCGCCCAGCATGCGCTGCAGCGCGGCGAGGACGTTCTGATCTTCCCCGAGGGCACGCGCATCCGCTCGCGCGAGATCAAGCCCGAGGTCCACGGCGGTTTTGCGCTCATCGCTCAGATGGGCAAGGCACCTGTGAACCCGCTCGCCATTTGCGGCTGGTCCGACATCACGCCCGTGGGCAAAAAGATCATGCGTCCCAAGAAATGCTGGATCCGCGCCGGCAAGGCTGTCTCGCTTTCCGACGCACCGGCCGGGCTTAAGCGCACGGAGCGCCTGGAATGGTTTGAGTCCGAGGCCATGGACCGCGTCTACGCCATGCGAGACGAGCTGTGCGCCGAACATCCGGGCAGGTTCTAGCCATGAGCGAGAACGTGACGAACACCGCCGTGACTGCGTCCGATCAGGACGGCGCGCCCACCATCGAGATCGCAGCCCACGCCGGCACTTGCTACGGCGTGCAGCGCGCGCTCGATATGGCGCTAGCCGCCGCACCGCAGGCAGGTGAGTGCGCTCAGGTCCATACCTTGGGGCCGCTCATCCATAACCCCATCGTGGTACGCGAGCTTGCTGAGGCAGGCGTTGGCCTGGCCGAGAACCTGGACGACGCCGCATCGGGCACCGTAATCATTCGCGCGCACGGAGTGGTGCCGCAGGTGATCGATGCTGCCCGCAAGCGTGGCCTCAACGTGGTCGACGCCACCTGCCCCTACGTGAAGAAGGTCCATATGGCAGCCGAGCGCCTGGTGCGCGAGGGCTACCGCGTGGTGGTCGTAGGCGAGCCGGGCCATCCCGAGGTGGAGGGCATCCTGGGCCACGCCGGCAATGATGCGCAAGTCGTGAGCTGTGCCGCCGACGCCAACGCCTTGTCGCTCAAGGGCAAGGTGGGCCTGGTTGTGCAGACCACCCAGACCGCGCAGAACCTCGCCGAGGTCGTGGCTGCCATCACCCCGCGCGTACAGGAGCTGCGCGTGATCAACACCATCTGCGCCGCCACGAGCGAGCGCCAGCAGGCAGCCGCATCGCTTGCCAAACGCTGTGATTGCATGGTCGTCGTGGGTGGCAAGAACTCGGGCAACACCCGCCGCTTGGCGCAGATTTGCGCAGACGCCTGCGAGCGCACGTATCACATCGAGGAAGCTTCCGAGCTCCAGGCCGCGTGGTTTACCGACGCTCACCACATCGGCATCACCGCCGGAGCCTCCACCCCGCAAGAACACATCGAGCGCGCCGTCGAGCGCATCAAGGAGCTTTGCCGCTAATCATGGACCAGACCGTACCCGCATACGCCGCCGAGGTGGCCGATTACGGGCGCAGCCGCGACCCCGAGCCGGGTGAGGGCGCGCTCGTAAAGAACGTGCGTCCCGAATCGCCCGCGTGGGATGTGGGTATCGAGCCGGGCATGTGCGTGCTCACGGTCAACGGCGAGCAGCTCACCGACATGATCGTGTGGCTCTGGGAGGCAGACGACGACACCGTCGAGCTGGAGGTATTCGACCCGCGCGACGGCACCGTCACCCCCGTCGAGCTCGACCGCTTCCCGGGCGAGGACTGGGGTTTGGAGTTCGATGGCCCCATCTTCGACGGCATGCGTACCTGCGTAAACGCCTGCGTGTTCTGCTTTATGACCATGTTGCCCAAGGGCGGCCGCTCCACGCTCTATATTCGCGACGACGACTACCGCCTGAGCTTTTTGCAGGGCAACTTCGTCACGCTCACGAACCTCACCGACGAGGACGTGCAAAACGTCATCCAACGCAACATGAGCCCTATGAACGTGTCGGTCCATGCCGTGAGCCCCGACGTCCGCCGTCGTATGATGGGCCGCAACGCCCAGCGCGGCATGGACGTACTCGAGGCCATCATGGCCGCCGGCATCGAGATTCACGCGCAGATCGTGTTGTGCCCCGGCATGAACGACGGCGAGGAGCTAGAAAAGACCCTGCGCTTTTGCGAGGAGCACGAGCAAATCACAAGCCTGGGCATTGTGCCGCTCGGTTTTACCAAGCATCAGAACCGCTTTAGCTGGTCATACAGCGACAAGCCCGAACTGGCGCGCGAGACCATTGCCATGATCCGTCCCTACCAGGACCGCGCCTTCGAGCGTTTTGGCCGCCACACCTTCCAGATGAGCGACGAGTTCTACCTGGACGCCGGCATCGATCCGCCCGAGGCGGACTTTTACGACGGTTACCCGCAGTACTACGACGGCATCGGCATGATCCGCTCGTACCTGGACGAAACCGACGACGTGCTTACCGCCGACGCCGAGCGCCTAGCCCGCGTCCGCGAGGCCATCGCCGCCCGTAGTCAGCGCCTCCTGTGCCTCTCGGGCGCCAGCGCACGCGACACGGTGGCCCGCTTTGTGGAGTCGCCCCAGGGACTCGCCGGCACTGTCACGGCCATCAAGAACCGCTACTTTGGCGGCAACGTGGACGTAACCGGCCTCATCGTCGCGTGTGACATTCTTGAGCAGCTACCCCAAGACCTGTCGGGGGTTATGCTCTTTGTGCCTAAGCTCATGTTCAACGCTGACGGCATGACGCTTGACGAGTATCATCGTGACGATTTACTCGCAAGCCTTACCAGTCGCGGCGCCGAGGTTCATGTGGTGTCGACCATGCCGCATGAGCTGCTCGATACCCTGGAGCGCATCCTTGGCATTGTGCCCGCAGACTCTAACACTTCCACTGACCCTACCCATTAAAGGAGAGCAGATGAAACCTATCGTCGCCGTCGTCGGACGCCCCAACGTGGGCAAGTCCACGCTCGTTAACCGCCTGGCCCAGACCTCGGACGCCATCGTCCACGAGTCCCGCGGCGTCACGCGCGACCGCTCGTACCACACGGCCGATTGGAACGGCCGCGAGTTCACCATCGTCGACACGGGCGGTATCGAGCCGCTCAAGAGCGATGACGTGTTTGCCACATCTATCCGCGACCAAGCCCTCGCCGCCGCCGAGGAAGCCGCCGTCATCCTGTTTGTGGTCGACGGCCGCACCGGCGTCACCGAGGAGGACGAGTCGGTCGCTCGCATGCTCAAGCGCTGCGACAAGCCGGTCTTTCTGCTGGTGAACAAGCTCGACAACCCCGATCGCGAGAACGACAGCATCTGGGAGTTCTATTCGCTCGGCATCGGTGAGCCCACGCCGCTCTCGGCCCTGCATGGTCATGGCACGGGCGACCTGCTCGACGATATCGTGGCCCTGCTTCCGGAGGAAGAGGACGAGGTCGCCGATGAGTTCCCCGACGCGCTGAACGTCGCCATCATCGGCCGCCCCAACGCCGGTAAGTCCTCGCTGTTCAACCGCATCCTGGGCGCCGACCGCTCCATCGTGTCCAACATTGCCGGCACCACGCGCGACGCCATCGACACCGTCGTGGAGCGCAACGGCAAGCACTACCGCATGGTCGACACCGCGGGCATTCGTAAGAAGAGCACCGTGTACGAGAACATCGAGTACTACTCCATGGTCCGCGGCCTGCGCGCCATCGACCGCGCCGACGTGGCGCTGCTCGTCGTCGACGCCTCCGTGGGCGTTACTGAGCAGGACCAGAAGGTCATGGGTCTTGCCATCGAGCGCGGCTGCGCCATCGTTGTGCTGCTCAACAAATGGGATCTGCTCGACGACGACCGTAAGCGCGAGGCCTGTATGGAGACCATCGACCGCCGTCTGGGCGTCATGGCTCCCTGGGCCCAGTACCTGCGCATCTCTGCCCTGACCGGCCGCAGCGTCGAGAAGATCTGGGCAATGGTAGACGCCGCCGAGAAGACGCGCTCGCAGAAGATCAGCACCTCGCGCCTCAACACGTTCCTTACCGACCTGCGCGAGTTCGGTCATACCGTGGTGGACGGCAAGCGCCGCCTGCGCATGCACTACGTGACCCAAACGGGCGTCAACCCGCCGACGTTCACATTCTTCGTCAACCACAGCGACCTGATCAACGACACCTATCAGCGCTACATCGAGAACCGCATGCGCTCGACCTTCGACTTTGCCGGCACACCCATTCGACTCTTCTTTAGGAAGAAGGAGCAAAAGGATGCATAATCCGATTCTGCTGACCGCCATCTGCGCCGTGGTCTCGTTCTTTATCGGGGCGATTCCGTTTGGCCTGATCTTGGGCCGCGTGTTCAACCACACCGACATTCGCAAGGCGGGCTCCGGCAACATCGGCACCACCAACGCGCTGCGTGTGGCCGGTCCCAAGGTGGCCGCGCTCACGCTGCTGCTCGACTGCCTTAAGGGCGCCATCTGCGTCCTTATCGCGCGTCCGCTCATTGCCGACTTGGGCTATGGCTTCCCCGTGAGCATTATGGCCCCCGGCGCCGCCGGCGATTGGATGCTCGGCGTCATCTGCCTGGCGGCCGTATGGGGCCATATCTTCTCGCCCTACCTCAACTTCCATGGCGGCAAGGGCATCGCGGTCGGTCTGGGCGTAATCCTCGCATGGTACTGGCCCATTGGGCTTTCGCTGCTGGGCATGTTTATCGTGGCCGTCGCCATCACCAATTTTGTGTCGGTGGGCTCGCTTGCCGCCGCCATCGGTCTTCCCATCGCTGCCTGCGCGGTCTTTCCGTACAGCAGCCTGGGACTCAAGTTTTGCATGGCGATGATCGGCATCACCGTGGTGTGGGCCCATCGCGCGAACATCAAAAAGCTCATGACCGGTAAGGAGTCCAAGCTCTCGTTTACCAAGCGCGTCACCGAGCCCGACGATAAGTAGGAGAGAGTCATGAATGTTGCGCTGATTGGCTCCGGCTCCTGGGGAACCGCCGTCGCCGGCCTTGCCGCCGCGCGAGCCGAGCGCGTGACCATGTGGGCCCATAGCGAGCAGACGGCCGCCGGCATTAACGGCGAGCACCGTAACCCCCGCTATCTGGTGGACTACACGCTGCCGGAAAACGTTGTCGCCACGACGGACTTGGCCCAGGCGCTCGACGGCGCCGAGGCCATCATCTTTGCCGTGCCTTCGACGCACCTGCGCGACGTCTGCCACCAGGCGGCTCCGTTCATCGCGGGCGAGACGCCGGTTCTGTGCCTCACCAAGGGCATCGAGCCCGAGTCCGGCCTGCTCATGAGCGAGGTCATCGCCAGCGAGATCGGTAACGAGTCGCGCGTGGCGGCACTCTCGGGCCCCAACCATGCCGAGGAAATCTGCCGCGGCGGGCTCTCTGCCGCCGTCATCGCCAGCAAAGATCCGCAGATAGGGGAGACCTTTAAGGACCTGCTCCTGTCCACGGCCTTCCGCATCTACCTGTCGCAGGACATGACGGGCGTCGAGGTCTGCGGTGCCATGAAAAACGTCATTGCTATCGTATGCGGCATCTCTGCCGGCTCGGGTGCCGGCGATAACACGCTCGCCCTCATCATGACACGTGGTCTGGCCGAGATTAGCCGCCTGGTACACGCCCGCGGCGGCCAGGCCATGACCTGCATGGGGCTTGCCGGCATGGGTGACCTTATCGCTACCTGTACCTCCGAGCATTCGCGCAATCGCACCTTTGGCTTCGAGTTTGCCCATGGCGTGTCGCTCGACGAGTACCAGGCACGCACGCATATGGTGGTCGAGGGCGCCGTCGCGGCCCGCAGCGTCAGCGAGCTCGCCCGTTCACTGGGCGTAGACATTCCGCTCACCTTTGCCGTGGAGCAAACGCTCTACAACGGTGTTACTTTGGATAGGGCGCTCGAGATCCTTACCGACCGCGTCCCCTCTCAAGAGTTCTACGGACTCGCCGACTAGCGCAGAAAGGCTACTACTATGGGTTCCATCAAAATCGCTCCGTCCGTCCTTTCGGCCGATATGGCCAACCTCAAGGGCGAGCTCGACAAGATCGCCGGTGCCGACTACGTGCACTTCGACGTTATGGACGGTCACTTTACCGGCAACCTCACCTTTGGCGTCGACATCCTTAAGGCCGTCAAGCGCTCCACCAATGTACCGGTCGACGCGCACCTCATGGTGTCGAACCCCGACGAGACGGTCGATTGGTACGCCGACGCCGGTGCCGACATGATCACCGTGCACTACGAGGCCTCCACGCACCTGCACCGCACGCTCACGCATCTGCAGCAGCGCGGCGTCAAGGCAGGCGTGGTGCTCAACCCCGCCACCCCCGTGTGCGTGCTCGAGAGCATCATCGACGTTGTCGATATGGTGCTGCTCATGAGCGTGAACCCAGGCTTTGGCGGCCAGAGCTTTATCCCGGGCACCATCGCTAAGCTCCACGAGCTCAAGGCCATGTGCGAGCGTCACGGCGTTTCGCCCCTCATCGAAGTCGACGGTGGCATTTCTTCCAAGAACATTGCCGAGGTCGTCAAGGCCGGCGCAAATGTCCTGGTGGCCGGTTCTGCCGTATTTAAGTCCGAAGATCCCGCTACCGAGGTTGCGCTGCTGCAGAAGCTGGGCAACGAGGCTGCACAGGAGGCATAAACCCTTATGACCGCAGGTCAAAACCGCATACCCGTGAATCTTGACTACGCCGCCTCGACGCCCATGCGCGCCGAGGCGCGCCTTGCGCAGCGTGAGTACGACGATAGCGAGCTAGCGGGCGTCAACCCTAACTCGCTGCACTCGCTCGGCCGCAAGGCTGCCGCGCGTCTGGAGGTTGCACGTCGCGAGATCGCCCGCAGCTTTGGCGCGCGCGTTCGCCCGTCTGAGATTGTTCTGACCAACGGCGGCACCGAAGCCAACCAGCTGGCGCTACTCGGTCTTGCCGAGGGTGCACGTCAGCGCGACCGTAAGCGTAACCGCGTGATCGTATCTGCCATCGAGCACGATTCGATTCTGGACAACCTGCCGCTGCTGCGTGCCGCAGGCTTTAGCGTCGACCTGGTGCAGCCCTGCCGCATGGGCTACATTGAGCCCGCCACGCTTGTCGAGCTACTAGGCGACGACGTGGCGCTCGTGAGCATCATGGTTGCCAACAACGAGACCGGCGTGGTGCAGCCCATCCGCGAGCTGGCCGCCGCCGCACATGCTGCCGGCGCCCTGTTTCATACCGATGCCATCCAGGGCTATCTGCACATTCCGCTCGATGCCACCGAGCTAGGCGTCGACGCCATGTCCGTCGCGGCCCACAAAATTGGCGGTCCTGTGGCATCTGGCGCGCTCTACGTTAAGACCCGCACCCCACTGCGACCCCGCATCTTTGGCGGCGGACAGGAGGCCGGTCGTCGTGCCGGCACGCAGGACCTGCGTACACAGCTGGCTTTTGCCGCTGCCGCCCGCACGTTGGCGCCCCGCGTGGCCCAGGAGCGTACAACGCTGCAGGCCTTATCCGACAAGCTCTACGCCACGCTTACGGCCCATCCGCGCATTCACGCCACCATGGGCGACTACGCGCAAGCCGACCGTCTGCCCGGCATGGTATCGATCTACATTGACGGCATGGACTCCGAGGAGCTCATCATCAAGCTCGACGCCGCCGGCTTTGAGGTGTCGGCAGGCTCGGCATGCTCGAGCGGCAGCATGGACCCGAGCCATGTTCTCAGCGCCATGGGCATTGGTCGCGAGCAGGCATTGGGCGCTCTGCGTATCTCGTTTGATGACCGTGTGAACCCTGTCGACCTGGACGAGTTTGCCCAGACGCTGCTCTCGATTGTGGGTGCCGCATGATCGTCGCCGAGCTTGAACGTGGGCTGCTGGCACGCTATCCCGAGACCGATGCCGAGAGTTGGGACCATGTAGGACTCTCCGTCGGCAACCCTGCCGCGGAGATTACCGGCGTCGCCTGCGCGCTCGATGTGACCGAGACTAATGTTCGCCGCGCCCAAGAAGCCGGCGCCAACGTGCTGCTGACGCATCATCCCATCTATATCAAGGCGCCCGAGGCGTTTTGTCCGTCGGATTCCGCACGCCCCCAATGCAGCGCGGCGCTCTACGAGGCAGCGCGTTGCGGCGTGAGCATTATCTCGCTCCACACTAACCTGGACCGGTCGCACGAAGCCCGCGTCTGCCTGAGCGAGCTGCTGGGTGCCACACCCGTGAGCTCACTGGAGCACTTTGACGACCCCGAGGCCACCGGCCTGGGCGCGCTTGCAACGCTCAACGACCCGTGCACCCTGCGCGATCTTGCCACCCGTGCTGCCACAGCCTTCGGCAGCGACCCGCGTGTGTGGGGCGAAGCCGATCGCCCGTGCCGCACCGTCGCCATTTTGGGCGGCTCCCTGGGCGACTTAGGAGAGCTCGCCATCGCCGCGGGCGCGGACGTTATTGTGACGGGCGAGGCGGGCTACCACGTGGCGCAAGACCTTGCCTTGCGCGGGCTGCCGGTCATCTTGCTCGGCCACGACCGCTCTGAGGAGCCGTTCGTTGATATATTGATGAACTCTGCAGTCGACGCCGGGGTCGACCCCCGTCATGCGATTAAAATACTGAACCCTTGCCAATGGTGGACTGTGACAAAAGGAGAGAACTTATGAGCGCCGGCGCTACGCTACTCAAGCTGCAACAGATCGATTTGGAGCTCGCCCGCAACAAGAGCGAACTTGCCAATATGCCGGAGCTCAAAGAGCTCGCTTCCAAGCGCAAGACCTATGTGAAGCTCAAGTCCGAGATGACCAAGCTCTACGCCCAGCGCAAGGATCTGGACATTGAGCTCGACGATCTCAACACCACCGAGATTCAGACCAACAACGCCATTGAGGCTGCTAAGAAGCGCCACGTCGACGGTTCCGACTACCGAGAGGTTCAGGACCTGGAGAATGAACTCGCCACCCTGGCCAAGCGTCTGGACAAGATTGAGCACACCCGCAAGGACGTCGTTGTCGCCCATAAGGAGGCGCTCGACCGCGAGGCCCGCGCGCAGGCAATCATCGCCAAGTTCGAGGAGGGCGTGAAGGCCGATACCAAGGCCGCCCGCGCCAAGGCTGCCGACCTGCAGGCTCAGATTGACGCCGCCGCTAAGGAGCGCACCGCGCTTGCCGCTACCCTGCCGGCCGACGTGCTCACCGACTACGAGCGTCTGCTCAAGCAGTTCCGCGGCCTGGCCGTCGAGACCATCCAGGGCAACATCCCCACGGTCTGCCACACCGCGCTGCAGGCATCGTCCATGAGCGACCTCAACCACGACGGTAGGTCAATTACGCACTGCCCGTACTGCCACCGCCTCCTGGTACTCCCGAGCAAGGAAGCCTAGCGATGGCTGCGGCATCCAACAATTCAATGCAACTTGAGGGAAAAACGATCCTGCTGGGCATTACCGGCGGGATCGCCGCCTATAAGTCGTGCAATATCGTGCGCCTGTTGCAAAAGCGCGGCGCGCGCGTCAAGGTCGTTATGAGCAAGCATGCCACGGAGTTCATGGGGCCGCTTACCTTCCGCGCACTCACCAATGAGCCGGTCGCGGTGGGCCTATTCGACGATCCCTCCGACCCCATCCACCACATTTCGCTGGCGCAGGAGCCCGATCTGGTGGTCGTAGCGCCCGCGACGGCTAATATCATCGCCAAGATGGCCAACGGCATCGCCGATGACCTTATTTCCACCACGCTACTAGCCACACCGCGACCCATCGTGATCGCACCCGCTATGAATAACGGCATGTGGAAGGCGCCGGCGACGCAGGCCAACATGGCCACGTTGCGCGAGCGCGGTGTCCATGTGGTGGGTCCGGGCAGCGGCTACCTTGCCTGCGGCGACGTGGACACGGGACGCATGAGTGAGCCCGAGGATATCCTCGAGGCTGTCTGTGAGGTGCTCAACCCCGCGCCTCGGGACCTGGAAGGTAAGCACATCGTGATTACCGCCGGCCCCACGCACGAACCGATAGACCCCGTGCGCTTCATCGGTAACCGGTCGTCGGGCAAGATGGGCATCGCCCTGGCGGGGGAGGCTGCTCGCCGCGGTGCTGCGGTCACGCTCGTGCTGGGACCGACATCGCTCGATATTCCTCGCGGCGTGGCGTGCGTACGCGTGCAGACCGCCGCAGAGATGCTGCAGGCGGCGACGAGCGCCTTCCAGACGGCCGACGTGGCCATTTGCGCCGCCGCCGTCGCCGACTACACTCCAGCGGCCCCAGCGGACCATAAGCTCAAAAAGTCCAACGAGCCCTTGGATCGCATCGAACTGGTCGAAACGGTCGATATTTTGGCCGAGCTCTCGCGCCAGAAGAGCGAGCGATGCGTGATCGGATTTGCGGCCGAGACCGATAACGTTGTCGAGTACGCCGAGCGCAAATTGGCCCGCAAGGGTTGCGATGCCATTATCGCCAACGATGTCTCGCGCGCCGATTCAGGCTTTGGTACCGACACTAACAAGGCCTGGATTGTGAGCACAGCGGGTACACAGGAACTTCCCGTGCTAACAAAACCCCAGCTCGCAGATACAATTTTGGACTTGCTTCAAAAATTGTAAAAAAGTTCTTGCACAAGTCTAAAGTTTCGGGTTAATATACTCCCTGTTGCGAGCGAGAGCAGAGCAACAAACAAAAGCTTCGGGACGTGGCGCAGCTTGGTAGCGCACTTGACTGGGGGTCAAGGGGTCGCTGGTTCGAATCCAGTCGTCCCGACCAGAAGTTTGCAGGTCAGGCACTAGGTGCCTGACCTTTTTTGTTTGAAGCAATTGCTTAATTTTGATTAATCAACAGGGTGCCAAAAATCTACCTACGCGATAACCACTTTTTGCGGCTGCTTGTGCGTTTTGCACGCACTTGAGCCGATTTATTAACGCGATATGATTCTACATACGCGCAGCAGGTACACGCCGAGAATGGGCCGCATTTGTCGCGGCGATTTACACCGATATAGCCACTGTATCGAACAAGCGTGTCGCTATATTTATTCCAGCAGTTCACTTGATCGGTGGACAAGTGGGCTGCTGCAACGAAACGCCAAGCGGGATGGGCTCTATACGAGGACGCCGCAAGGGTAATGGCGGGGGAGTACGGCAGGCGCTCTGAGAGCCGCTGTATGGCCCCTTTTTTCCTCAAACCGACTCCCTATACCACGAACTTCAAATCGTTCGTGCAGTAGCCAAAAGAAAAGCCCGCGCGGTGTCGCGCAGGCTTTTTGTTGGACAGGCTAGAAAGACAAGTTAGAAACAGAAAGCAGGGAACACGCAGGAGGTGTTCGTCGCGGTGTAGTCGCTGCCCCAGGCACCGCCGCCGCTGATATAGCGAAAGGTCGCGGAGTAGCTTGAAGCCACGGAACGAGTCCAGTGATTGTTGCTCGACGAAGCACCGGAATAGTTCGATTTCGTCACGCCCTTGGATTTGTAGTACTCGTACTGGGCACCATCGGACTGGAGGTCTCCGTAGACTTCAGTCGTCGAGAGTAGGAAGACCTTGTCGGTCGTAGCCGAGGGGGTGCCGGCGCTGCCGCCGTCCTTGTTGTCGGTCATCTTCGTGACGGGCTTCACCTTGGATTGGAACTCGGAGGGTAAAAGCGCCCAGAGGTCTCCGGTGTTGAGGCGTCCGCGGAGCTCCGACTGCTTCCAACCGCCGACGTTGGTCCTCGTGGCGTTTATTCTCTGGACAGCCAGGGCATTGTTGGTCCCCTCGTACGTCAACCCGGTTTTGCCCGTGCCGTCCGCGAGGTCATCGTGGTTGATGCCGACGATGCGATAGGTCATCGTCTCGCCGTTCGTCAGCTTCATCGAGAACTTCGTCCCCGCGTCCATGGCGGCCTTCGCCTTGGCGTAGGCGGGCGATGCCTCGCCCTTCGCGGCGATGTCCTCGGCCACGGCCTTCTGCTCGTCGAGCGTACAGTCCTTCGCTTCCTTGGCGATAGCAGCCTGGACGGTCGCGGAATCGGCACCTGTAGAGCCGCCACCGGACGCGCCACCACCCTCGGTGCCAGCGCTAGTCCCGCTGTTCACCGTATTCGTGACCAGGTTGAACTGGTTGCGGATGGCGCCCGCCACGCCGGGTCCGGCGAACACGATCACCATGCCGATGACGGCGATGATCAGGACGTACTCGATGATTGACTGCCCTCGGAGAAGAGTGCCTCTAGGAGATACCCCCCCCCCGAAGGTCAATTGCCGCTGCATGCATTTGCGACACTCCCTTCGCTCAGGGTTTGTAGATACATCGCCGAGCGTAGGGCTATTCCATAATTCTGCTCCGGTCTTGCCGCAGCGGCAACCGCACCGATGGTCAACAATCGTGATTGCGCTATAATAGAACACGCGTTCGTTATTGATTCGAGAGGGGTGCCGTCGTGGGGGAGAGCGATAAGTCGATACGTTTGGTCACGGCCCTCGTCGAGTGCCGCCCCGACGGCGAGTACGCCCCGTGGGGCATCAAATGGTACGACGGCACCGTCTACCCGTTCGACCGCATCGAGTCCTACAGCTCCCGCTCGTGGGCGCTCGGCAGGAACAAGCGGTCCGAGTCCTGGCGCGTGATCGTCGGGGACGGTACGTGCCGCGACATCTGCCATTACCAAAACAGCTGGTATGTCGTTCACGACCCAGACGATGACACCCCAGCGGCAAGCGCACCGCAAAAATAGCCAAAACGCCCATTCGAAACCAAACGCCCAGGTAAACGGCTTAACACAATCGCGAATACGACCCCAAAAAGACCTACTTGGATACCCGCTAGGGGTACCTGTTTTCAGGCACCTTAAATCGCCTCTCGTTGCCTCGTTTTTTCGGCTACTCAGTAAAAAATAGGGGAGTACGCCAGTACTCCCCCTAAATCGTTTATATCCCGGTTGCTGCCTGCCAGTCTGCTCTCTCAAGCCTAGGCTTGAGCGCGGGGGGGGCTTAGGCCCCTAGGCTTGAACGTACTTGAGGTCAAACTCTCCAGGCGCGTCCACGTACACCGCGCCGAACGTCAGGTTTACCAGCTGGGGCTGAGCTCCATAAGAGCAAAATCATTCTAGCGCTTACTATCAAGGATATCCGTCGTAGTGGCGGCTATCCGGCAAACGATCGTACTCTCGTGGTCCCGTTTCGAGTAATTCTTTGGCACGGTCAGGAGCATAGCGAACGGTTTCCGCTGTTACCGCTCATGTACATGGACGATGAATGAACTTCTATAGCAAACGCAATTTGGTTTTTGAAATATGGACGAATTCCTCGTCAGGAGGGTAAAATGGTGCCGACGGCAGCCCAAGTTGTAGAGAGCTGGGCAGAGCCGTTGCTTAATGAAGTTGGGTCATCGTCTTAGCGACGGTGACCTTTCTTTTTGGGCTTCGAGCCCTGCTTGAGTGCCTTGGAAAGGCCGACAAGGGCCGTGAGGAGCGAGACCATAGCGGTCAGGAGCTTCACGAGCTCGGTGAAATCGGTCATGGGCATCACCTCCCATCAAATGGAGGGCTCTGCCCGGCACGAGGGCTGCCGACAGCAAGGACGATTCTATCAGAGCGGCTGACTCCCGCCCGATATTACCATCCCACCGCGCCTGTGCAAAAAGGAGGGCCGCCAAACAGCGACCCTCCAGCGAAAGTGCACGTTATTTAGGACAGTCATATTCTTTGAAAATAATGGCTGTTGTAGAATTACAAATAAGAGTCACCCGGAAGGAGCGATCGATGAAAAGCAAACGATTTATCCTGAATGCACTTCTGGTAGTAGCAATATTGACGCTCTTGGTCTTCTCCTACTCATACATGAATCAGCCAAGATTTGGATATGCTTTATACGCTGTGTTTTCCGGCGAAACAACTTACAGCACTTACAACACTATTGACTTCATTGACGCAATCTTTTTCTATGTAGTCGGCCCCGTATCAAGCGAACTGATCGCTTTTGTTGTCAGCTACAACCTGAATCAACAAAGCCAAACTCACTCAGCGACTTCGGCCAAACAAGGAATCAATCTCTTCGTAATAATGATAATTCTGCAAATTGCGACTGTGTTGATTATCGCCCTGACCGCAACAAACGTTTTGAAGTATGAGTTCGGATTCATCGCGAGCTGCCTGATGGCAATTGCCGCGGGTATAGCGGTCTCGTATACGACACCGGCAAAGAAGTGGCTCAACTAACAGGGCCTATTTGGAATCCGAATCGTCCATGGAGCCGTCGATGCCGGTTTTGGTGTCGTCGTCCGTATTGGAATCGTCATCCTTGGGGCTTATAGGACAAAATGTGTATATCTCATAATGTATACGTTGCACCATGAGAGAGGGGTCTGTCATGAGCTGGAAACCGAGAAAATGCGTTATCGCCGGTCTCGTGACAACCGGTCCCGGCGGCGGCTTGTTTGCAACCGCAATGACATCGTACCGACTTTTCGTTTGCATGTTCTGAAAGGAAGTTGCCATGTTGTCGCAAAACCAATCGAGATACTTGGACACAATCGGCTTTGCCCTGCTTGCATTACTCTTTGCTAGCGACCTTTTGCTGAAACCGCCCAAGGAACTCGTTTCGCTTGCCATAGCCTGCATTTCCGCCCTTTACTTTACGGCAACCTTATTCGTCGGACTAAAGGAGAGGAAAAAAGGCGCAGTCGTTGCATCTGCCGTAGGCGTGATCATAGCCATTGCCTCATTCTTTATCTGACACATTGGTGATCTAGGGGCGATATCGTAGGAACACGACCGGGAGAGCCGGGACCAGATTGCCAGGGTTGCCCGGTCGGCTCGCGCGACGGCGCGGCGGTTCCACAGAAAGCTCTCCGGACTTCACGCCGTTTCTGATCGCATTGTAGACAGCCATCTCGTCTTCGCAGTCGGCGAGCACGCGGTGTGCGTCGTCGTTTTGGATGTCCAGTAAATCTCGAAGGTCCTCCATGCACCAGCGTCCGAGATTTGGCCATGCGCGTTGCGCGAGCTGATAAGTGTCGATTGCGATGTTGTAGTTAAAGTCCAGGCCAAAGCCGTCCCAGGCAGAACGGCTTTGTTTCCTTGATTATCAACTTCATCCGGACCTTCCCGCATTCATCCGTGTGTGTACGGATGAATGCGGGGTTCAATACCCCGGCGGCCTGATCGGCAGACTGCCGGGAATTCTCACTCCTCGAAAAAAGCCGGCACTCGGTTAGTCCTGCGCATCTTGAAATCGCCAGCCTCGTGGGAGACGTAGAGAATGCCGTCCATCCCATCTCGCGATGCATATGAAAGGTGAACAGAACCGCAATCCGCTCCATCATCGTCGAGAAGATCGAACGAATTCGGGTCGCTCGTTGCGGCCAAACGACCGCTCAGACAAGAGCCATCGTCATTACAGATTTGCCATTCCATGTCTTCGCCTGCAAGAATCGCCATAGACGGCCTGGTCGCGCCATCGTTGACATACATCCCGACTATGCCAAACCCATTTTCAGCGCCATCGATGAACGACTGCTCGGACCTATACCTCGCAAATGATGCACATAGCACCATTGCAAGACAAAGTACAAAGCCAACAATCGCTATCTTTGCATAGCTCTTGCCTATCATGTCATTCACCTCCTTCGTATGTATCGAGGTATTCCTGCTTGAGCGTCTGCGAGGACGACTTGATCTTTT
>UQUL01000012.1 GCA_900544235.1 uncultured Collinsella sp. | reverse complement strand
TCGTTCAGGTTATCGGCCGCAAGTTCTCGCTGTATCGCGAGTCCTCGCGCAAGGATATCGAGAAGATCAAGCTCGTCTAAAAACCCGCTGGTCATACCGAGCAAGCCTGCGGGCGCCCGATTGATTCGGACGCCCGTTTTTTATCGCTCGACAAGCACGCGCTTGAGTCTGCTTTCGACCAGGCGCTCATACAGACGCCTTGTCTCGGGCTCGGGCACGCCTTGAACCTGCTCTCTCAAGTGGTGCATGTGGCCGCTGTATAACTCGACAACATCGCGACGTCGTCCCGCCGCGCCGTAAACGCGCATGGCGCAGCGAACCATGTCCTCGCGCGCCGTCTCCTGGCGAAGCCCCGATTCAACGAGCCAAATTGCCGATTGCAGGTCATTCTCCTCGAGAGCGGCATTCGCTCCCCTAATCATGCAGTCGATGTACTTGGATTGCATAATGTGGCGCATGCGCGTAAAGAACGTGGGATTGCAACCGGTGGGAACATACAGCGGCCCCGCGTAGAGCTGCTCAACCTTAAGACAAAGCTCAACCAGGTGAGGTCCTCTCGCACCCATGCGGTTTCCCAGAATCTCGCGGCTCAGCTGGTCAAAGAGCCTTACATCGGTCTTAACGTAGTCGCCGTTGAGCCCAATGCACTCGTTTTGGATGACCACGCACGACTTTCCATCTGGCGTTGGACCCAAAGCCGAGCGCAAGCGCGATACCGTCGAATACAGATTGTTGCGCGCGGCGTTAAACTCGGCATGGGGCCACAACTCCATGGCGATTGTCTCGCGGTCGACCATGGCATCCATACCCAGCGCAAGGCGTTCGGCAAGCGTTGCCGCCTTTTTGCGACGCCACATCTTATCCGTGATGGGAAAACCGTCGCGCTCGGCGCGAAACGCGCCAAACATGCGCATCTCAATATGACCGATGGTATCGACAGCCTCAACCTCGCCCGCCTGGAACAGGCGCTCGCTTTCGCCCTCAAAGTCATCGCGTAGTGAATACCGCGACAGCTCGCGCACCGGAAGCTTCTTGCGAATCCTGACGGCAGGCTCGCCCAGGCAATGCATCGCAAGACGCGCAAAAAGCCGATACGATGGGTCTAAAATCCCCGAGCGATTCATAGACATCCAGGCAGCAAGATCGCTATCGCGGCCCGCAGCGGCCAGATGCAGCGCCACAATCCAGGCTTCTGAGCCACCGACCTGCGTCTTACTAATGTCGAGCAGCTCTGCCTCTTCGCGAACCGATACCAGCGACGTATTGCGCAGATACGCCGCGCGTTCCAGCAACAATGCGTTTTCGCGCATGTACGCAATCGATTCATCAGCGAGCTTGAGCACCTGAACCGCGCGGAACTTCGCATTGACCGGCCGCCCCTCCGCCAGCGATTGCCAGCCCTCCAGCAATAGCCCAAACAGCTGAATTTGATTGTCGCGAACACGCACCGCAAAGCGGTCGAGCTCGCCAAACGCCACATCGTCGGTCACGGGCAAGCCCGCGAGCAGACGCCGCGCCGCCAGCACCATACGCAGCCATATGGATGGCGCCTTAAGCCCGCGGATATCGAGCGCCTCGAGTATCTGCGTCATCTTGTCATCGCGCTCGTCGGGTTTAGCAAACGAGCCGTCGAACAGCTCCACTAGCATATGGTCGGCCTGTATGAGAATCCCCGCGATATCGAGCTCGCAATCATAGGCTTTGCACGCCTTGAGCTTCGCAAGAACATCGCCGTCTTCCGCTCGCTCGGTTAGATGGCGCTTGACCTCGATATGCGCAGACAGCATGTCGAGTACCTCGCAGGATGTCTGTTCTTGCACAACGAGGTTGGCGGGAAGCCCCAGGTCATTGTCGCCGTAAAAGGCGATAGTGAGCGCCTGGGCTATTTTCCAGGTAGCGGGGTCGACCTCGCGGGCTGCCTGGTCACCCGCACGTTCGATAACGGACGCCATATACCTTGCCAGCTTTGTATTGCACACGCTGACAGCCGCCAGATACACGCCGAGTGCCTCGGCGGGTGCCGGCTCTTGCTCCTGCCTTTCCGCATTGATCATCGCCGACGCCGCGCGGCAAATATCCCCTCCATGCCCGGTCAGGGCAAGATCGGCCCCATACTGCCCGGCAAGCTCCAACACCACACGGCGGTCCAAGAACGCATCGGCCAGGTCCATGGCCAAATCGCATCGGCCTGCCTTAATCAAAATGCGAGCAGCCCGCGATACAAGTTCGGGACGGATCTCGGCAACAAGCTTTCGCAGCCTCAGGCGCGCGTTGTCCTTAGCGCCCAAACACCTAAAGGTGCGATCAGACGGATCCACGCCAAAAATCGGATAATCGCGCACAAAGATGGACTGGTCGACCATCGAAAGCCTCACACCGCACGCCTCTAGCTCCGCAATGCGGCCCTCGCCCATCAGTACCATCAAGCAGGCAACGCTAAACAACAGGCTGTTCTCGAGCGATGCGAGATCGGCCAGCGCCGCACCGTACACGTTGACGATTTCGTTCTCGAGCGACCCGGCAACATCGCCCTGTCCATACATTCCCGTCTGCAAGGCAGATACCAGCTCTGGCACACCCTGCGTGAGCCGATAGAAATCGAGCGATGTGCTGATCGAGAACGCCGTGGCCCATGACGAATACTCATAGGCGTGCACCTTGAGCATCTGCGCATTGACTTTTACCGAATCGCCCAGCCCGTGGATAAGCAATCGGTTGGAGGGGCGGCAGGCAATAAAGACCCCCGTCCCCGTAGCACGTAAGCTGCGGATTCGATCGATGAGGTCCTCGGTTTCGTGCTGCTCGAGATTGGGCACGTTGTCGATCGCAACGAGCGAATGGGGTTTGTCCTTAAGCTCATCAGCGACAACCTCGAGCTGCATAAAGAGCTCGCGTCCAATCGCGCGGTCGGCCTCGATAATCCGAACCGGCCCTCGCGTGGGGTCCGATTTAACTTCCTGCACGTATTGCAGCAATACCGACGTCTTACCAAACCCATCGGGCGCGTAAAGCAGAACGATTCCCGCCTTGCGCCCTTTAACGATGAGCTCGTTCATCAAGCGATCGCGCCGCACCATATAGCCGCCGCCCGTCGGCATCAACTCGAGGTCGTCCGTATTGCCTAGTTCGTTTACCATGCCTGCTCCTCAACTCGACCATATGGACACCGTAGCTGCAGGACCATATGAGCCACCCCGTGAATAGCGCGACTTAGAGTTTTTGGTTGTCTGCCGGTACGTGTTTGGCAAGTTTTTGTACAGCGAGGCCCGATGGTAACTTATCCCTCGACCAATAGGTCTTTGCGCAGGTCAATGCGCTTGCCAGCATGTCCCATCCCATTTGCAGTGTAGCGCAGTCGGCTGTTTTTATTTGAGTTGCGCAACTCGCCTACTCCTCGCTACCGCCTGCGGCTCTATGGTGGTAAATGTGCATAGAATCTGCTATAGAATGAATCGCATGATTTAGAACCCACCAGTCAAGCATGCGGCAAGGTTTCCGTCATGCATGCGCCACGGCCTATGTCCACTAAAAAGGCCCCCGCAAAGCGAGGGCCTTTTGGAAAGCTATGCAAGATCGCTTGGTCGCGTTACTCGCAGAGCGAAAGAGCGGCCTCGTCAGCAACGACGACGCAGTTGGTGTGCAGCTGCAGGATCGAAGCCGGGCACTTGGGCGTAACCGGGCCATAGCACATATCGTGCACGGCCTGAGCCTTGGCCTCGCCGTTGGCGACAACCAGGATCATGCGAGCATACATGATGGTCTGGGTACCCATGGTGTAAGCCTGACGGGGCACATCATCGATGCTGTCGAACAGGCGGCTGTTGGCCTGAATGGTGCTCTCGGTCAGGTCGACGCAGTGCGTACCCTTGGAGAAGTGGTCATCGGGCTCGTTGAAGCCAATATGACCGTTATTACCAATGCCGAGCAGCTGCAGATCCGGGTAACCGGCGGCAGCGACGATTTTGTCGTACTCGGAGCAGGCAGCAGCGGCATCGGGGTTGGAGCCATCGGGCACGTGCGTGTTGTTCAGATCGATATTGATGTGATCGAAGAAGTTCTCGCGCATAAAGTAGTGATAGCTCTGGGGATCGTCGTGCGAAAGACCACGATACTCGTCCAGGTTATAGGTGCTGACCTCGGCGAAGTCGACGTCGCCCTTCTCGTACCAAGCGGCGAGCTGCTTGTAGGCGCCAATCGGGGTGGAGCCGGTGGCAAGACCCAGCACGCAATCGGGCTTGAGGATAACCTGGGCCGAGATGATATTAGCGGCCTTGCGGCTCATATCCTCGTAGTCTTTAGCTTTAATGATTTTCATTACGCGTCCTTTCTCGTACAAGAGAGGCAAGGCTCCCCTTACAAGCACTTGCCCGCGGCCCGCGTCGGCCGCAACCAACGTGTGCGGCCACCAGGGCGAGGTCGCGTAATGTATGTGTCTCGTGTCTAGCCGCGTCGAGGCCCCTGCCCGTCCACGGTGACCCAAAGCTGTTTAGCTTCGGACAAATCCCATCTTGCCACGGAGGGCGTCCTCTTTCAAGGGCGCCCTCCGTAAACGTGTTTGAATTGTAGGCTAAAGGCCAAAAGCACCAACTAGCGCTCGCGAGCGACGATGAGTTGGTCCATCTCCTCGACATGCTCGCCAACGGAACCCTTGATGCTCGAGAACTCAACGGAATTGCACACCAAGATGGGAACCGTCACATCGTAGCCCTCGGCAGCAATTGCCTCGCGATCGAACTCGATGAGTACATCGCCCTTATGGACAATATCGCCCACCTGCGCATGCACAGTAAAATGCTTGCCCTCGAGCTGAACGGTGTCCAGGCCAACGTGGATCAGAACGTCCAGGCCATCAACCGTGTTAAGCGCAACGGCATGACCCGTGGGAAAAATCGCCTCGACCTTAGCATCCGCCGGCGCGATTACACGCGTGCCCGTGGGATGAATCGCCACGCCCTGACCCAAAAGGCCGGTGGCAAACGTCTGATCGTTTACCTCGGAAAGCGGAATGACGTCGCCCGAGATGGGAGCATCCAGCGTAAGGACTCGACCACGCATACCAAAAGACCTTAGGACTTTAGTGAACATGCTCCCCCTTGGACATACCAATAATCAAATACGGTCTTGCTAGTTTACCACTTGGCACTGGTTTTTGACCATTAGGGAAGTTCGCGCTTGACAACCTCGACGATATCGTCAACAACGCGCTGGGTCAGCTCGTGCGTCTCCGCCTCGGCCATAACGCGAACCAGCGGCTCGGTACCGCTCGGGCGCACCAGAATGCGGCCGCGACCATTGAGTTCCTTCTCGGCGGCAGCAACGGCGTCCCAAATGGGCTGGCAATCGTCCAGACCGGCCTTGTTGTCGGAATGCACGTTGACGAGCACCTGCGGATACTTCTTCATGATGCCGGCAAGGTCAGTAAGGGTACGGCCGGTGCGCTTGAGCACGGCCAGCAGCTGCAGAGCCGTCACCAAGCCGTCGCCGGTGGTGTTGTGCTCCAGGAAGATGATGTGGCCGGACTGCTCGCCACCGATGACGGCACCGTCCTCGAGCATACGCTCCAAAACGTAGCGGTCGCCCACGGCGGTCTGCACCATCTCAAAGCCCTGCTCCTTCATGGCGATGGAGAAGCCCAGGTTGCACATAACGGTCGAGACGATCTCGGAGTTGGCGAGCTTGCCGCGAGCGGCCAGGTCGGAGCCGCAGATGGCCAGGATGTAGTCGCCATCGATCTCGTTGCCCTCGCTGTCCACGAACAGCACGCGATCGGCGTCGCCATCGTGGGCCAGACCGATGTCAGCATGGGTGCGCAGCACGAGCTCGCGCAGGGGCTCAAGGTGAGTGGAGCCGCACTCAACGTTAATGTCGGTGCCGCAGTAGTCGGTGTTGATGGCATGGACCGTGGCGCCCAGGCGCTGCAGCGCTGCAGGCGTAGTCTGGCAAGAAGCGCCGTGGCCGCAGTCGACGGCAACAACCAGGCCGTCGAGCTTAAGGCCGTCGAGGGTGCTGATAGCGTGGTCGACGTATGCCTTGCGAGCGTCCTTCATCTTGATGATGTGACCCACGCCGGCACCGGTCGGCAGCGTGTCGGCAGCCATGGCCTCCTCGGACATGACCCAGGCGCTGATCTCTTCCTCGACAGCATCGGGAAGCTTCATGCCCTTGCGGCTAAAGAACTTGATGCCGTTGAACTCCGGAGGATTGTGCGAAGCAGAGATGACGATGCCGCCGTCGAGCTCGTTTTGGACGGTGAGCAGCGCCACAGCCGGCGTAGGGATAACGCCGCAGCAGTGCGGGCGGCCGCCCTCGGCCATAATGCCGGCGGTCAGAGCGCTCTCGAGCATGGTGCCCGAAAGACGCGTGTCGCGGCCGATGCAAATGTCCGGACCAAGGAACTTGGTCGCCGCACGGCCAAGGCGAAACGCGAGGTCGCACGAGAGGTCGGCATTGGCGACGCCACGGACGCCGTCGGTACCGAAGATGTTCTGGGGCATAGGATCGCTCCTTCCCAAGTGGGCAAAACGCAGTCGCCCACCCTAGTCGAAAAAGAAAAGCGGGACCCGCCGAGCAATCGGCAGGCCCCGCTTGTACATTGTATCTCGTAAGGAGATAAAACCTTAGCGCTTGGAGAACTGGGGAGCGCGGCGGGCCTTCTTGAGGCCGTACTTCTTGCGCTCGACCACGCGAGCATCGCGCGTAAGGAAACCGGCCTTCTTGAGGTCAGCACGGTAGTCGCCAGCGTTCAGAAGAGCGCGAGCGATGCCCAGGCGCAGAGCGCCGGACTGACCGGAGATGCCGCCGCCATCGCACAGAGCGATAACGTCGAACTGACCGGCGGTGTCGGTCACCTTGAAGGGAGCAAGGGCGTTCTCAACGAGCTGATGACGGCCGAAATACTGCTCGGCGTCACGCTTGTTGATGGTCACCTTGCCGGTGCCGGGGACGAGACGGACGCGGGCGACGGCGTTCTTACGACGGCCGGTACCCTGGTAGACAACGGTGTTCTCAGCCATCTTTAAGCCTCCAGCTCAATCTTCGTGGGGTTCTGGGCAGCATGCGGATGCTCGGCACCAGCGTAGACCTTAAGCTTGGTCATCTGGGCACGGCCGAGGGTGGTCTTGGGCAGCATGCCGCGAACGGCGCGCTCGATGACCTTCTCCGGGTGCTTCTCCATAGCCTGGCGGAAGCTCTCAGCCTTGAGGCCGCCGTTGTAGCCGCTGTGGCGATAATAGGTCTTCGTGTCGGCCTTGTTACCGGTAAGCTGGACCTTATCGGCGTTGATGACGACAACGAAGTCGCCGCAGTCGCTGTTGGGCGTGAACTGGGGCTTGTTCTTACCGCGCAGGATCATTGCGATCTGGGTGGCAAGACGGCCCAGGACAGCACCATCGGCGTCGACGAGAACCCAGTTGCGCTGGACCTCGCCCTGCTTGGCGTAGTGAGTCGATTTCGAAATCACTTAGACTCCTCCATGTACAGTACGTGTTGTTACAGAGATTCACGGGGCTCTGCAAGTAACCTGTCCATATTACCCCGCTCGTCGCCCGAGTCAACAGGTATTTTGGCTCTGACCAGACTTTCTGCACATGTCGTCCATGGGTCATGACGTCGCGACGCTAGCGCTCGACAAACGCCTCGATATCACTCAGCAGACGCTTTGCCTCCTGACGACCCTGAATATACAGGTCGAGAAGCTTTGTCGGATCGTGCTCAACGTGGCCGACCTCGACCGGCTTTTGCGGAGCAACGACCAGCGCGCGGCCCTCGCGCTCATACTTCCACAGATGCATGCGCTGGATGTTATAGCGGTCGTGGCGCGTCTCGATAGCCTCGAGCAGGTAGGGGTAGTCGGCATAGCGGGCGCGTGCGGCAGGCATAAACTCGTAGGGCTTTTTCTCGTACGAGCGGTCCTGCGTGACAATGACAACCGCGCGATCGAAGCCCGCCTCCTCCAGCGCGTGCTCGATGGGGACCGAATCGGCCACGCCGCCGTCGACGTATTTGTGCCCGTCGATCTCGACCGGCGGCGTCACCAGCGGCAGCGACGTCGAAGCGCGCACGGCATCGAGGTCGAGCACGGCGCTTTTGACCGGCAGGTATGCAGCGGTTCCAAAGAGCATGTCCGTCGCGACGGCGTACATCTCGATGGGGCTCGCGTCGAACGCCTCGTTGTCAAAGGGATCCAGGCGGTCCTGGACATCGTTGAAGATAAAGTCGTAACCCACAATGGAGCCCGTGGACGCAAACGATGCGGCGCCCATGAAGCGATTGTCATTGCAGAAAGCCAAGTTGATGCGGTTGGCACGGCCGATCTGATGCGACTTGTAGTTCACGCCGTTGAGGGCGCCGGCTGATACGCCATATACTGCCGGAATCTCGACGCCGGCCTCCATGAGGACGTCGAGCACGCCTGCGGTAAATTGCCCGCGGAAGCTGCCACCCTCCAAAACGAGCGCGACCTTGCCGGCGTTCTTTGCCTTATCTTCTGCAGTCATGTTGACCTCCTGCTGTTTCGTTTTGGCTTTCTTCTACCCAGTTTTGGGATAGAGAGCGCATTGGTTTTGAGTTGAGGAGGACGGAGCGGCTGGCGGAAAGCACGTCCCGTTCTGAGGGGTGATTCCGGGATGGACTTTCCGCTTGAACTGCCATTGGGAAAGCGCATCCCACTCTGCGGCTCGATTCTGGGTTGCAGTTTCCGCTTGAGGCGCCATCCGGAAAATGCATCCCATTCCGAGCTTAGATTCCGGGATGCGCTTTCCGCTTGCGGCGTCATCCGGAAACTGCGTCCCAGTCTGAGCGCGGATTCCGGGATGGACTTTCCGCCTGGGCTGCCATTGGGAAAGTACATCCCACTCTGCGTCACTGAGGCGTTTTCTTAACGCCCGCGCCCTGCGTAGAGTTCGATTCTCCGCGGTACGGGGGGATCCGTTGATGGGTTGAGGCCGGGGCAAGACGCCCGATCGGCATCGCATCGATATTGAGCTGAGGCATTGCGCGGAGAATCCGCGTGTTCGCTTCGCGAACCCGCACCGGCTTCGGCCGCCTGCCGGCGTCCTCGCCCGCGGGCTAAAAACGCTTACGCGTTTTCTTTACGCCCGCGCCCTGCACAGAGTTCGATTCTCCGCGGTACGGACTAGAAATAAAAAGGCAGGTAGATACGAATATCTACCTGCCTGTTACTTATGGTGGAGGCGCGGAGAATCGAACTCCGGTCCACGAAAGCCCCCTGATTGGCATCTCCAAGCTCAGTCGCTGGTTTAGTCTCGGACGCTTTGCGCGCAGCGACACGCTCGCGGCATCCCAACCGGTTCGGTCTTAGCCCGCGCCATACCGATTACGTGCGCGGGAGCATTCCCCTAAAATGACGTCGCGCCGGTGTCGGGGAAATCACCGGGTTGACGCGCCGCTATAAACTAAGCAGCGAGAGCCATAGGCTCAAAAGAAGAGTTGTTGTCAATTCAATTTGACGGTACCCCTGTTTAACGAGGCGAGGAGACCTCGGCTTGCTTCCTCTCTCAGAGCTATCGTGTCGAAACCAGTCGCCCCCGAATGTCGGGAAAGTCTGGATGGCATCGGGCCTGAAAACACCCGATAACCGTCGACTTTTCAAGGAACATGCGGGGCGAGCCCCGCTTGTGGAGTGTTATCTTACCACGTTCTGAAAGCGGACAGCTGTTCTATGCACGAGCTGTGAAGACCCCAATGTGCGCCGCACTTCGCACTTTTGCTACCGATCGCGTCACGTATATTTTCGCCAAGCAAAATTGACCCGTCGAAAGGACCGTTATGGATACCAAGCAGCAACTCGTCAATGCCCTCGCAGGCCTGGGCTCAACCATTACCGAAGCTATGGATGTCATCGAAGGCTTTATCCCCTGCGGACATCCCGCCCTCACGGTATCGAACGCACTCGTCGCGCTGGAAGCCGACGATGATGCGGCTCTCGCCCAGCAGCTTGAGACCGTCGAGGGCTTTATCGACCACGTGAGCGAGAACCGCGGCGTGGCCGCCTACCACGGCATCGAGGTCGAGCTCGCGGGGCCCAAGGCCGATCTGTTCGCAGCAATCCGCGAGGTAGGCGCCCTTATGCAGACCGCAGGCGTCAAGAACACCCAGGTCAACGAGTGGGTCTACCGCAGTCTGGCAGCACTAAACGATTCCGATGAAAAGGCTGCCAAAAAGCTCGCCGAAGCTCCCCTCGTCAAGGCAGCGCTTTTGTAATTAAAGGATGCGCGGCCTTCTGAGCGCCGACGTTCCGAAGGCCGCGCAGACAGCCAGGCGTTAGCAGGACACCCGCCCACCACGTTCGGCCAGAGCAAGAATCGGCATCATTTGGCGCGGGGTCTTTGCTGCGAGATCGGCATGTTCGAGCAGCTTGCGATCGTTGGTCACCAAGTAATCGACCTGCGCGCGCTTGCACGCAGCGAGTACCAAGTTGTCCTCGTAATCGCGATGGAGCGCTAAGTATTTGTCGGCCAGCCAAAGGTCCGACACATCTGCACCCACGGCCGTAGCGTTTTCGGTCATGTTCCGGACAAACGCCAACGCCGCATCGCCAATTGCACGGGCAGATGCCTCGTCGAGCGCTCCCCCGCTGGCAAGAACGCTGCGCTTCAGCTCGTGTTGGACAACGTACAGCACGTCCTTAGCGATATGAACCGGAAAGAACAGCAACGCCCCCGTCTCCGTCGCCTGCCCAATAAACGCACGCGCGGCAAGCGACTCGGCATGGTCAACACAAAACGAATCAACCCATACGTTGGCGTCCACCATGATCTTGAGAGGCGCCCCACTCACTGGATCATCCCCTTTTGGCGATAATGCTCATCCATGGCTTCGGAATAGATTGTGTCCCAACCGCGATCGTCGGATACGGGCGACGGAGCGATGCCCAGATCTGCATAAAGCCGGTCGGCCACTGCCCACGACGCGGCAAACGGAGTATCGTGCGCGACGGTCTGTTGCCGGCCATCAACGGCAGACAGCACTTCTTCACACTGCCCGCCACCCTGTGCGACTTTGGCCACGACCTTTTTGATGAGCTCGGGCAGCGAGGCGCCCGAAAGCCGCAACGCTTCCTCCGCATGGTCCTTGATCTGACGATCAACGCGAACGTTCACCTGCGCCATGCCGCTAACAGCACCCATCTCAACCTCACCTTCAAATCCTGCTATCTTTGCTAGCATCACTATATATTGCTGCTAGCACATGGTCAAACGCAAAAGGCCTGCATTCCGGCGGCTGCAACACCGTCCGGATGCAGGCCATAAACTCAAGCAAAAACGCTAGCGCAGATATGCCTTCGCGTTGCTCAGGCTGTAGGCGATCGTTGAGCCGTTATGCAGCAGCGACGACGTCTGCGGGGTAATCGCACCGGTAATGCCCAGTGCCAGGAGCGCTGAGTTGGTGAGCATCACCTTAGAATAGGAGCTCGTCAGACGATCAACGAGGCCCTGGCTCATGTGGCGCAGACGCACAATCGCGGCGAGATCCGTATCGGTCAGGATGATATCGGCGACCTCCTTGGCGATGTCGCTTCCGCCACCCATCGCCAGGCCCACGTCGGCCAAACCGAGCGCCGGCGAATCGTTGACGCCGTCGCCCACCATGGCAACGTGGCGCCCCTCGCCCTTGATGCGCTCCACATACGCGTACTTATCCTCGGGCAGCAGCTCGGCCTTAAACTCGTCGACCCCCGCCTCTCGCGCAATGCGCTCGGCCGTGCGCTCGGAGTCGCCCGTAAGCATAACGACATGTTTGACGCCCAGCGCATGCAGATCGGCGATGGCCTCGCGCACTCCGGGCTTGAGCGGATCCTCGATGCCGAGCACGCCCACGACCGTGCCGTCGACCGCCAGGTACAGCGGCGACAAGCCCTGCATCTGGGACTCGATGCGCTCCTTGATGTCGGATTCGAGCTGCGCGCCCTCATCCTCAAATACAAAGTGCGCGGAACCGATGATGGCGCGGCGCCCTTCGATGGACGAGGCAATGCCGTGCGCCACGATGTGCTCGACGGCGGCGTGGCGCTCGCGATGCTCGAGCCCGCGCTCACGTGCCGCATTGACCACGGCGCGCGCCACCGGATGCGGAAAATGCTCCTCCAGGCAAGCGGAAAGGCGCAGGACCTCGTCCTCGCTCCAGCCATCGGTGGTGAGTACGCAGGCAAGACGCGGCTGCGCCTCGGTGAGCGTACCGGTCTTATCAAACACAATGGTGTCGGCCTTGGCAAACGACTCAAAGTACTTCGCGCCCTTGACCATGACGCCCATCTTGGCAGCATCGCTCATAGCGGTCATGACGGCGACCGAACCCGTGAGCTTGAGCGCGCATGAGTAGTCGACCATCAGTGCCGCTGAGGTCTTGATGAGGCTGCGGGTGGTAAGCGCAACAAGGCCCGCGAGCAGGAAGTTCCACGGGACGATCTTGTTGGCGAGGTCTTCCATGTGCGACTGGCCCTCGGACTTGAGCGAGTCGGCCGCCTGCACGAGCGAGACAATCGAGCGGAGCTTGGTCTGAGCCGTGTTGGCGCGCACGCGCACCAAGATGCTGCCGTCTTCCACGACAGTGCCGGCGAATACATCGTCGCCCACGCTGCGCTCGACGGCAAGCGGCTCGCCGGTCAGGGTCGCCTGGTTAACCATGGCGCTTCCCTGCTCGACCACGCCATCGCTGCAGATGGACATGCCGGTGCGAACGGCGACCAAGTCGCCGGGCTCAAGCTCGGTGGCGGCAACGCTCACCTCGGTGTCGCCGACCACTTTTTGCGCCTTGTCGGGTACGTCGAGCAGCGAGTTGATGAGCTCGTTTTCGCTCATGGCGCGCGTGTAGTCCTCGAGTAACTCGCCCACGTTGAGTAGGAACATCGTCTGGCCCGCGGTGTCGACATCACGCTTGACAAACGAAATGCCGATGGCCGAAGCGTCGAGCACAGGAACGGTCAGGCGCGGCTGCGCCAGCTCATGAAGGGCAGCGCGCAAAAATGCCATGTAACCGGCCACGACAAATACCGCACGCAGAGGCGTCGGCAAGAACCAGCGGCGCGCGTAGTGGGCGCCGATAAGTGTGGCAAGATCCATGACGAGCTTGTGCTTGCGCGGCTCGAGTTGCATCACGTAACCCGTCTTTGCGTCGGCAATGGCCTGGGCATCGAGCGCACCCAAGGCGTCGAGCACGCCCGCACGACACCGCTCGTCATATTCGAGCGCCATCTGGCCAATACGGCCATAAACGCGCACCTTGTGCACGCCGTCGATATCGCCGCTGAGCTTAAGAAGTGCATCGAGATCGCTCTCTGGCACAGGACCCGCCAATTGAAGACGGGTCCTGCCAGGGATCTCGCTAATAATCGAGAATCTCATAGTTTGCGCCTGGGAGCGTTACTCAGCTGCCTCGTCAGCAGCGGCCTCGCTCTGGGTGATGTAAGCAGCCTCGGCAACCATATCGTCGACCTCGGCCTTAGCCTGCTCGACCATGTCCTGGTAGCCGTTCTTGATGCGCATGCCGCACGCAATGCCCTGCACGCAGGCATTCTTTACCGGAGCGCTGGTGAGCAGCTTGATGCCAGCCGTACCAAGCAGAAAACCGCCACCAACAAGCAGGGTGTTAAACGTGGACTTCTTCATGATGTCTCTCCCTTTTCCGCAACAACTGCGGCACGGTGCCTTAGCACCCGAGTAAATAAGTTTGCTCGAGCACACTTTTGGAAAATAGTTTAGTTTATCTAACTATTAAGGTCAACAAAGGTTAACTTTTTGGAAATCTTGGGGGCACGATGTGACCAAGGGGACCGTCTCTGCGCCCCATCCACAAAAATGAGGGCGCCAACGGCGCCCTCATTCACCAAATTCCATCCAGCCCCGCCTGACCCGAACGGCCGAGTCGTCAGAACCGAGGGGCCGGGCGCAGGGCCTTGCCTCTCAATAAGTTCCGCACGAACAGGAGGCGCCAGTGGCGCCTCCGTCGTGAGTCAGGACTGTCCGAAATTGAGAGGCAAGGCCCTGCGCCCGGCCCCTCGGTTCCCGTTTACGAGAGCGACGTTCTCAGCAACTCGTTGAAGAGCTTCGGGTTGCCCTTGCCGCGGCTCGCCTTCATGCACTGGCCCACCAAAAAGCCGATGACCTTCTGGTTGCCGTCACGATACTGCTGCGCCTGCTCGGAACAGTTTGTCAGCACCTCGTCCACGATCGGCTGTAGCGCGCCGGCATCGCTCACCTGACGCATGCCACGCTCGTCGACGATCTTGTTGGGGTCGTCGCCGGTCTGGGCCATGGCCTCAAAGACCTCGTGCGCCTGGTTAGAGCTGATGGCATCGGTCGCCAGCAGCTTGGCAAGGGCTGCCACCTGAGCCGGCGCAATACCGGACTCGGCGAGCGACACACCCGCACCCTTAAGGTAGGCAATCATCTCGTTCACCAGCAGGTTTGCGACCGTCTGAGCCTCCTTGCCAGCCATTCCGGCAGCGGCGGCCTCAAAGAACTCGGCAAACTCCGGGTCGCCAGCAATCTGCTCGGCATCGGCCGTCTTAATGCCAAAGTCGGTCTCAAAACGGGCGCGCTTGGCATCGGGCAGCTCGGGGATCTCGCCACGGCAGCGGTCGATGAACTCGTCGTCCAGATCGAACGGCGCCAGGTCGGGGTCGGGGAACAGGCGATAGTCGTCGGCCGTTTCCTTCACACGCATGACCACGGTGCGCTTGCGGCTGGGCTCCCAGTGGCGGGTCTCCTGGTAGATAATGCCACCCTCCTCGAGCACCTCGGCCTGGCGGCAAATCTCGTAGGCAAGGCCGTCATGCAGGCTCTTAAACGAGTTAAGGTTCTTAAGCTCGGTCTTGGTGCCCAGCTTGGTCTCGCCACGGCGGCGCAGCGACACATTACCGTCGCAGCGCATGGAACCTTTCTCCATGGAGCAGTCCGAAATGCCCAGCGTCACAAAGATGCGACGGAGCTTTTCCATAAACAGACGAGCCTCCTCGGGTGTGCGCAGGTCGGGCTCGGTGACGAGCTCAATCAAAGGCGTGCCGCAGCGGTTGTAGTCGACGAGCGACTCGGCAGCGGCGGTAATGCGGCCCTCGGCACCGCCCACGTGCACCATCTTGGCGGCGTCCTCCTCCATGTGGATGCGCAGGATGCGGATGGGCACCGTGTAGGAACCGTCCTCGCGACGCTCGGGCATCTGCAGGTTGGACGCGTCGTAGCTGGCCAGGTGACCGGCGCGCTGGTTGCCCTCGCGCATGGTCGACGTCATGGACGTGGACAGGCCCTCGGCGTTGGCCGAGGCGCTCGCCAGACTCTGGGCCTCGGCCTCGCCAAACGCGCAGTCGGGGCGCTCGGCGGCACCGCGACCGGTCACGTCCAGGTCCAGGTGACCGTACATGGCAAAGGCAACCGGACCCTGCGTGGTCTGGAAGTTCTTGGCCATATCGGGATAGAAATAGTGCTTGCGGTAGAACATCGAGTGGCGCTGGATCTCGCAGTTGGTGGCCAGACCCGCCTTGACGATGCTCTCGATGGCGCGCTTGTTGGGCACCGGCAGGGCGCCGGGCAGGCCCAGGCACACCGGGCACACGTTGGCGTTGGGCTCGTCATCGTGGCTGAGCTTGCAGTTGCAGAACATCTTGGTATCGAGTGCGGTGAGCTCGGTGTGGATCTCCAGGCCGATTACGGCCTCCCAATCCTGCAGGACCTCGGAAAGCTCCTTCATTACAGCTCGCCTCCCTTCCCGGCAAAATCGGGCGCGACGGAAAGCGCGGGCGCACCCGTGGCGGCATCGGCAAAGCCGCGCTCCAGGGCGCAGGCAAATGTGAGCAGCTGACGGTCCTTAAAGGCCGGACCAACCAGCTGGGCAGAAACGGGCAGCTGAGTATCCTCGCCCAGGCCCAGCGGCACCGAGATGCCACCGTTGCCGCAAATGTTGAGCGAGATGGTATACAGGTCGGAGAGGTACATCTGCGTAGGATCGCTAATCTCGCCAAACTTAAAGGCCGTGCGCGGCGAGGCGGGCATGAGGATGGTGTCCACCTTGGCATATGCGGCGTCGTAGTCCCGCGTGATGAGCGTGCGGGCCTTTTGCGCAGCGTAGTAGTACTTGTCGTACACGCCCGAGCTCAGCAGGTAGGCGCCGAGCATCTGGCGGCGCTTGGCCTCGGCGCCAAAGCCGTGGGCGCGCGAGAGCGAGCTCTGGTCGGACAGGTTGGCGCAGCCCTCCTCCTGATAGCCGTAGCGAATGCCGTCGAAGCGGGCCAGGTTGGAGAACGCCTCGGCCGGGCCGATGACGTAGTAGGCGGCGATGGCGGCATCCAGGTGCGGCAGGTCGACCTCGACCAGCTCGGCACCCTGGTTCTGCAGCTCCTGGGCGGCGCGCTGAACAGCGGCCTTGACCTCGGGCGTCAGGCCCTCAGCCTCCATAAACGCAGGGATAATGCCCACGCGCTTACCCTCGATGCTGTCGTTGAGATGCTCGGTAAAGTCGACGGCGCAATCCTGGCTGGTGCAATCGTACGGATCGTGGCCCGCGCCGGTAAGCGCGTTCATGGCCAGCGCGACATCCTCGACCGTGCGGCCGAAGGGCCCCACCTGGTCGAGCGACGAGCCAAAGGCAACCACGCCGTAACGGCTCACGGCGCCATACGTGGGCTTAAAACCCACCACGCCGCAGAGCGACGCCGGCTGGCGGATGGAGCCGCCGGTGTCCGAGCCCAGCGAGAGCGCGACCTCGCCCGCGGCGACGGCTGCAGCGGAGCCGCCCGAGGAGCCGCCGGGCACGCGCTCGGTATCCCAGGGGTTGTTGGTGCGGTGGAAGGCCGAGCTCTCGGTAGAGCTACCAAAGGCAAACTCGTCCATGTTAGCCTTGCCCATGGGCAGGCAGCCGGCATCGAGCATGCGCTGGACGCAGGTGGCGGTGTAGACGCTCTGGTAGTCCCCGAGCATGCGGGAAGCGCAGGTGGTGCGCGTGCCCACGAGGTTCATGTTGTCCTTGATAGCCAGCGGCACGCCCGCGAGCGGGGGCAGCGGCTTGCCTGCGGCACGGTCGGCATCCACGCGCGCAGCGGCCTCGAGCGCGAGCTCGGGCGCCACCTGCAGGAATGCCTGGACCCCGCCCTCGCGCGCCTCGATGGCGGCAAGGGAGGCCTGGGCCACCTCGGTAGCGGTAAAGTCGCCGGCGGCAACGCCCGCGGCGATCTGGGCGGCGGTAAGGGAATCGAAGCTCTGCGCCATTACTCGCTCTCCCCCTCTCCCAAAATGGACGGCACGCGGAAGTAGCGGTCGCGCGCGCTGCCGGCGTTTTCGAGCGCAACGTCGAGCGGCAGGTCGCGCTCGGGCTCGCGCAGGTCATCGCCCATCACGTTGGACAGGCTTCCGATAGGATGGAACGTGGGCTCCACGTCGGGCAAGTCATATTGCAAGACGGGCTCGAGCATCTGGACGGCGTCGTTCATGTAGGACGTCATCTGGGTGAGCTCGTCATCGGTCAGTGCGATCTTTGCGTACTCGGCGATGCCGCGCACGTCTTTCTCGCTGAGTGCCATAGGCGCTCCCTTCCGCATAACAGTTAAACCGCTCTAGTATACAGGGCAACGCCGACTCGGAGCAGGCGCTTTACCCAAATGCAGCGAAAACGTAACGAGGGCGGCGGGATGGCAGGCGGCGGGCTGGCGGTTCTGTAGCGAAACCGCACCGTCCATAACGAAAACCGTCCCGCCCACAACGAAGACCATCACAACATTCGATGCTTTTCGCCAAAATCGCGATTTTCATCGAATGTTGTGATGGTTTGGAAGCCCCAACCACCACAAAGGCGCCTGCCCCCATTGTAGTGGTTCTGAACGATGTCTTATGCCGAGGCCTTGGCCTTGCGGCGCTTGCGGACCGCGTGGATCACGATGTCCAGCAGCAACAGCACAATGGCAACGACCACGATGAGCACGGCAAACTCGCGCTTGCCCCAGTGGCGACCAGCCAGCGACTTTTGCTTGTCGACATCCTTCTTGCTGTATTTGGTGCGCACGCAGTGCACCAGCAGGCGATGGTCGTTTACGCCGTAGGGCGTGCAGGTGACGAGCGTAACCTTGTCGGCGCCCGGCTCGATGGTCAGCGACCCCATCTCCTCGGGCAGCACGACCTCGGAGTCCACCATCTTGTAGGCGAGCGTCTTGTTCATGGTGTGCAGCAGCACCAGGTCGCCGGGCTCCAGCGAGTGGATGTCGTCGAACATGCTCAGGTTGCGCATGCCCGAGTGCGCGGTGAGCACGCAATGCGTCGAGGTGCCGCCCACCGGCAGGCTCGTGCCCTCCAGGTGGCCGACGCCCGCCATAAGGACTTCTTCGCTCGTGCCGTGGTAGATGGGCATGCTCACGTCGATGGAGGGGATCTCGACCCAGCTCATCATGGGGTCGCGGTCAAAGATGAGCTGCTGGGCGTAGGGCTCGATCTGGTCGGCGGGGAGCTCGGTGGCCTCGCCCGCCAGCTGCTCGTTAAAGGAGCGAGCCTGGAGCAGGATGCGCTCGCGCTCCTCTTCGGAAAGCGCGTCCACGGTGCTGGACACCGTGCTAATCTGGTTAAACACGCCCGAGGCTTCGAGCCGGTCCAATATCCACGGCCAGGTCATAAGGCCCACGCCAATAAGGATGATGACGATGGTGATGAGCCGGTCGGCCCAGCGCGGCAGTCGCTTGCGACGGCGCTTAGGCTTTGGTTGAGGTTTGGGCTGAGGACTTGAGCCGCCGTTGGCCGCGGCGTTATTACTCTTCATATGTTTGGCGCCCTGCACCATCGCCGGTCACTCCTCTACAACTCAAGTTGTCTAAACAAATAATAGCCGATTAGCGAGCTCATGCGCCGGACAACGCAGCTAGACTGCACCGTCCGGGCCACGTAACCCCACTCGACCAATCAAGCCATATGTTGCTTTCATCGTCTCGAGCAACTGCGCCATCGTTACGCCCGCAACCCCAATCTGTTTCAGATTGACGTCGCCCACCTCGCAATCTTTAACAAACGCAAGCATATCGTCCTTCAGTTCTCCGCGCAGGTCGACACCTTCCGACTCGCCAAGCAGCTGAGCAAGCCTCAGCGCATCGCGTTTATGCTTTTTTACCTTATTCGAATCAACGTTCTCCCCCGCTTCCCTTCTAGCTTTTAGGTCGAGATACGCCTTCGCTTTGAACGGAACAATGTATTCCGTACCCAGGACCGAAACGCCGCCTACGGTCCGAATTCCCTGAAGGAACAAGCTGTAGTAAGCATCGTCCAACAAAATTGCCGAAAGACTGCTTATGTTTTCATCAACGTGAATTGGCGCCACATCAATCCCCTCACGACCCTTTAGAAAGTCGGGGCACTTCGCGAAGAGTTCAATCATATGGGGGTAACCCGGCCTCTTAGGCTCTGTAAACCGATAAAAACACGAGCCTTTACCTTCGCCCCAGCCGCAGCGGTAGCCGCCATCACGCACCAAAGTCCATATAGCTTCTGCCGTCTGAGGCAACCGGTCATCGGCGACAATTACAACATCAAAATCGTGAGTCATCCTAAATGGAAGTCCCGCCTCCGCGAGCAAAATGTCGCATGCCGTGCCGCCGATAAGGGCATACGATCCTGCGGCTTTTTGCATATGCTGCTGAAATTCTTGGAGACCTTCTACAGCGCTTCTTGCCATGGATATTCCTTTCCAAACATGCGATCGACTTCGAGCTGAATTCGCTCATCGTCGATCGCCGCCAAAGATAGCGCAAGCGAAATGTCATCGACACGAGAGGAGTCGGCAAACACGGGCACATAGCGCCACACTTGGATCATCGCCGTTTCGTTATCCGGCAACTCCCCGTCTGCAACTTCGAGGTCGCTCAGTTGACGCCGTGCACTTCTTAAGACGGCCTTTTGTTCCATACCCGGCGCAGCGAGCATCGAACGCGCAGCGAGCGCCGTCTCCCCGGCGTCAACAAGATAGTCGATCTGCGGCGTCTTCCTTGCAAAAAAGACCTTCGAGACAGGCGAGGAGAGCTCTGACATGTGCTCACTGAGCAGAAGATCAACGGCAACAGGGAACACGACGACACGTCGCTCGCAACGCTCGCGCCTCGCGAGCCCCCTGTCAACAAGCTCGGTTATGGCCTCACTCGCGCGGCTTGCCGAAATCCCAAGCGCACGACAAAGGTCATAGGGACGATATGGCTCCTGGGTTGCTCCCCAGATTGCGGCAGCCTGCGCGTTGGGTGACATCTTGGTCGCATGATTGCGAAACCAGGCACCGCCCCTCTCCGTGCAGGCCGTGCCCATAAATGGAAGAAAAGCCTGTCTACCCGGGCAGACAAAGGGAATCCCTTGTGCGACCAATGCTTTGCGCTGACGTGCATCGGCATCAGGAAACGAAACGACAACAGGAGTCTCCGCGCGCAAGGCTAGCTGACTATAGACCCTCTTAGCCTCGGGAAGCCCGACGCCAGTAGGCAAACTTGCAAGCAAAAACGAAAAACCGTTTGCGTCAACAGCGCGGACCTCAATCGCCCGCAGATGCAGCGGCAAGTGTGCGGATCCAGGCCAAGTTTTGGTCTTGGCGGAGAGGCCTAGTGCTTCTTGTAAGTAGATTAGCGCTTCGTTCATTTCCATCGTTTTCGTTTGATTCCAGTTTAAATTGGAATTATACATTATTTTCGGAATTAACGAGCTTCCTCTCATGCATAGGCCCGCATTTGAGTTTTCAAAATGTCCCGGATCGGCGGGGCGATTCGGGATACAATATCAATAGAAAACGACGCACCCCGCGTAAATGTTTGGGAGCGCGGGCGGCCTAGTTTTCAGCTTTTGTTAAATGCCCGGGATCCGACCCCCGGGCATTCTTATTTGCGCTTGTTGCGGCGCAAATGCCTTCCACCGTCCGCACCGCGCGTGCGCCTACGGACCTTAAACCGAACCTCATACGAGTCAAGAAACGCGATGACGGATGAATCCGCATCGGACGGTGGAGGCTGCCTGTGTTGTCCAAAAAAACGGGGCAGACTCCAGCGCGGAGTCTGCCCCGAAAAGAGAATGGCAAAGCAAGAACGTCGATGGACGAGAAAAGTGTCCGCAAGTCTCATGGCCATCACATCCCACCTGCCAAAGGGATGGGTGAGCGAGCGCTACTCCTGCTCGGACTCCTCAGCCTGCTTACGGCTGCGGATGAGGTGCGCCACGCCGATGCACAGCACCGCGCCACCAGCGATCCAGGTGAAGGTCACGCCGTTAAGACCGGTCAGCGGGAGGCCGACATGCTTGATATCGCCAACGGTGATGTTGAAGGTGCCGTCGTCGTTTGTGGTTGTGCCGCCTGCGGCCTCAAGCTTGTTGTCATCCTTCACGTCATTTGGAGTGCCGATGATGACCTGGTCTCCCTGCCTGGTATCAATCTCATACTTGGCTCCAACTGGGCTTTCGCCTGAAGCCTCGCTGTCCCTGTTTGGCGTAATCGTGAAATCGAAGGGCTGCACTTTATCGTAATTAGCGGGAGCGTCCGTCTCCACAACCGTATAGGTTCCCGCACCAAGGCCCTTGATAGTAATAGCACCGTTGGTGACGGAAAGCTTGCACTCAGCGCCTACGAGGGCTCCATCGGACTGAACGTATTTCCCCACCAAGTTGGAATCCGCCGCTGACTTCACCCTGATAGTAAATTTAATATTCGAATCCTTAAGCAGCTCCTCGGTGCCAAGGTCAACCTTATTAAGCTTGAGACCATAGGTGTAGGTCTTGACCTCATCGGGCACCGTCGTGCCGGTGTCGGTGGTCATAGGGTTGTTTGAGTATGTAAGAGTAGCGGTGTTGGTGTTGCCAGCGTTACTTCCAATGGCAGCCTCGCTGTTAATCTTTGCCTTATAGGAGAGCACGATGCAGGATCCCGAAGTAACGTCCGCTACCTGCTTAAGGTTGTCACAAGTCCAAGTTGCCGTAACGTTGCCGTTGGCATCCGCGGATCCAGAAGCCGGGGTAAATATGTCAGTAATATCTTTTCCCGTATTGTTCTGATGAGTCGGATCGGCCTTCGCCGCCGCCTCGTTCGCATAGAGATAGACCTTAGCCCCATTCTGCAGTGTCAGGCCCTTGGAAAGTTGATCGGAGAACCGATAGAAGTACGTGCCGTACGTGTCGTAGTTGTCAGCGATAGTGCCGTAAAGGTTGTACGTTACGTCCTGTCCAACATGGGAGTCACTAGCATCGAGCTCTTTATCGCCCTTGGCACTCAAGATTTTCTTATCGACGGTGGGTACGCTCTTTTTGGGAGTCACCACTTTCTTGGTCTTGCCATCAACGACCGCATATACGGGCGAAGTGAAAACATCTTTCGAGCTGGTATCCGAGCCTTCTGCCACGCTATTGGTCAGGAAGAGCCAGTAACCGGCGGTGAGACCAGAAAGGGCTTTATCGTCCTTGCTGGTCGTTTTCCAAGCGCCAGAAAGAGACTTAGCATTCAGTTTTTTCGCAATCACATTCAAAACGTGACCGTTCGCAACCTTTGTAGTTGCAGTCGTTCCAGCATGGTCATTCAACCATTCGGCAGCATCCTGTGCATTTTGGTTGCTGTAGCTATTGTTGGCATCTTCTGCCTTCACGGCTTCATCAATTGCACTGACCACAGCGTCCCGAATTGCATCCTTCTCAGCCTGGGAAGATCCGGCCCACTGAATATTGGTGACAGTAGAGCCGTTCACGTTAGCCGTAAAGATCTGGATGCCCTTATAGGTCGTAGTCTCTTGATAAGTAGGGTCATTGAAAGTTACGGTCGAACCCGCCGCACCATCAGCAAACGCCATCGTGACCGGGGCCATGACGCCGCCGAAGCTCAGCGCTGCCGTTAGGCCGGCGGTTACTGCCAGGCGTGCGATGTTCTTGCTCATGCTCATCTTCTTTTCCTCTGCTTTCTGCTCGAATTCCATTTGATCTAAATCTGTCTGTCTGTGTCTTAGCATCTACTTCGCTACGTCTCGCCCCGCTCTCTGTGGGGCTGCCAGCTACTCTTTATGGCTGCCACCTCCCCGCTTGACCAGGAGCGCGACCACGATGAGCGCGGCTCCGGCGACCGCTGCGGCGGCCGCGGCGTACATTGCCATATCGCCAGTCGAGGGCATAAAGCCTCCGGTGGTAATGCTAGGGGGTGTGCCGGTGGGCGTGTTGATGAGCGACGCCTCCAGGCTGCCCGTCGACCCGTCCGCGCTGTCGGCGCGCAGGGGCGACTCGGCCGTGATGGTGAGTTTGGGCTTGGCGGCGGCCACCTGGTCGACGTCCAGGCCCTCGGCCTTGACCGTCACAGAGCGCGTGCCCTCAAAGGCAGTGTAGCCCTTGGGCGCCTTGAGCTCGCGGACCTCCAGCCTGCCCGAGTCCACGCCCGAGACGGTCACGCGGCCGTCCTCGCCCGTGGTGACGGTAGCCTTGCCATCCGCATCCCACGTGCCGTCGGCCGCCAGCGTGCGACCGCGGTCGTCGGTAATGCTCAGGACCGCCCCGGCAAGCGGCTTGTCGCCGTCGCTGCCGCGCTTGGTGAGCGCGAGATCCCAGGTGTAGGCGCACGCATCGTCGCTCGGCGTGCGGGTGAAGCCGACGTCGCCGGACTGGTCGGCAAAGGGAGAGCGCGGGTAGCGTAGGTAGACCTCGTTGGGGTTGCCCTTCGCGATGCCGTGGTTGCACGCGCTGTTGAGCGGCGCATTGTACACGGCGACCACGCGGGCGCCCGCGGTAAAGGCGTCGGCCCCGCCGAGCGCGGCGATCAGGTCGCCGGTGCGCACGGTGAAGGTCTTGCCGTCGGCCGCTACTTTGGTGGCGCACTGGGCCGTGATGTCGGTCCAGCCCTTCGCGGGCTCGGTGCCGACGCGGCCATCCTTGCCGGTCGAGACGGCGTCGAAGCCGCCGTCCGCGCCCGCCGCCGCGTACACGCGCATGCTCGCGGCCACCTTGGAGGGGTCGAGCCCCGCGCCTATGGTGTCGACGAACTGTACCGCGTAGGTGTCGTAGGCCGTGAGGCCCGCTGGGACCGTGGCAGAGAGGCGCCAGTATAGGTCGTCGGCGACCGTGGCGTCGGCGGCCTTCTGCCAAGCGGCGGTGCTGTCCTCCAGCACGTGCTTGGCGACCTTGGGCGTCGCCGCCTTGGGCTTGACGGTGACCGCGCTGCCGCCGACCAGAACCATAATCGGCGTGGTACCGACCTCGTTCTGGGCGATGGCGGCGTCGTCGGCGACGATGAGCCAGTAGCCGCAGGGCAGCTCGGCCGTCGTGCCCGCGTTAAGGGCCACGAACACGGCGCCAGAGCTCTGGAGGGAACGAGCGAGCCGTGCGCTCAGCGCGCTCGAAAGGTGAGAATCATTGTTGAGCCACTCGGCAGCTTCCTGCGCGGTGGTCTGGGAATTGGGCATGCCGGCGCTGTGCAGCACAGGCAGCGCGGCGTCGCGCACGGTGTCGCTTGCCCAGGCGAGCTCGGTGGCGACCTTAGCGTCGCTGTCGCCGTCGACGACGTTGGCGCTAAAGATCTGGTAGGCGTCGTAGCTGCTCGCCACGGTGCCGCTCACCGTGATGGAACCGGTCGAGGTCGGCGCGGCCTGCGCGGAAGCGGGGAACACAACCGCGCAGGTGCCGATCAGGAGGGCAAGCAGCGCAAACAAGATCGGGAAGGAGCAAACTTTCTTATTCACGACGCTCACCTCCCTTCGCATTCGCCTTGCGACGAATGTGCATCCAGGCTGCAGCAGCGCAAAGCACCGCCGCGCCGGCAAGGTACGTCAGAGTGACGCCCGACATACCAGAAAGGGGCAAAGAGGTGGAATAGGTGTTGGTGAAGGTGGGGTTATCGGTCGGTTTCTCGCTCTCATCACCGTTGGCTTCGACCTCGTAGTAGGCCGGCGTGCAGGTCAGCGTGCCGTCACCGTTGTCCGTTGCCGTCACCACGACCTTGAACCTCTTGGTGTCGTTCTTGTAGCCTTCGTGTTTGGTGCCATAGGCCTCGTTGGCGTCGCATTCACGGATGTAGTAGGTGAACTTCGCCTGCCGATTGCTATCGAGCTCATCAGCGCCTAGTGGGCCGATTTCTACCGGATCGAACTTTACTATCTGAGGGTTTTCCGGCCCAGAAGTATATGCATATATGGGCTGAAAAGTTTTCTCCGTGTTGTCGGTATTCTCAGCATACAACTTGAACTTGAACTTCTTCATCTCGCCGCCATCGACCATCTTAGTCACCTGAGGTGTCCAAGTGCCGCTGGAGGTGTACGGAGTGTACTTGTTGGTGAAGGTCTTTCCCCCGTCGGGGCCGACAATCGAATAATAGCCTTGCTCGTTCTTTTCCAACGAGTTAGTTGAATCTCCCAGACTCACGCTTGTGATCGTGTAGTTGTGAACGCAAAGAGAAACCTCCGAGTTTGGATCTTCCTTGCTAGACACATCCATGAGTGGCGTTTTGTTGTCCTGAACCTTCACCACAATCTTGTACACGGCTGGGTCGTACGTGATGTCGGGATCGTACGTGATGTCGGGATCATTGCCAGCATTTTCGACCAAGTAGTATGTAATCTCATTAGCCTTAACAGCCTTATCAATGTACTGTTCGCCAAGGTCAAAGGTGATGTTACCCCTCTCATCATTCTTGGCGGTTCCGACCAAGGTGCAGCCGCCACTGTTGAATGTCTTGTCATTCCAAGAGGGATCCGTCGCGTCATCCGAATCCTTACGGTAGACCGAGAAGGAGAACTTGCCTTTGTCAAATTTCATGTTTTGATTGGTCTGCTGATTGGCCTGCTGATTTATCAGCGCCTTGGTTGCCTTCAACTTAAGGCTCGGTAAGATGTACGTATCCGCAGGCACGCCTAGGTACAAGTTGCCATTCGACATGATGCCGCCACCATGGTCCCAAGAATAGTTGTCCGTGATGAAAGTTGTCACTTTAGTACCCTGTACTTTACCCTGTACTAAGTCAGTCACCGCTTTATCCGTGGCTTTAACATCCGAAGTCAGACCGATGCTATTTTTTACCTGAGCAACACCGTTGGCGGGGATGGTGATGCGATTCGTTAGCTCAATGCTTCCCGAATACTTGGCGTCTATATTGCCAAGCATCTTGCCGCTTACCACTGCGACCGGCGTTGTGTTCTTCCGCGCTGCGAGGAAGAAATCGGCATGACCGGACTCGCGGAACGTCTGCGAACCGTATGCCTCTCTATCTTCAGTCTTATTAGTATCAGCAATACCACCACCTGAAAGATGGGGCGTACCATTATTACCACTGCCATCTTTGTATTCTATGAAATTTGTCTGATCGCCAGCAGACAAATTACCAAAGATTGCCGTGCCCTTAGTGTTCGTTACCAACGTCTTGCCCGTCGGGCAGACTGCAACGCCACCGCCATAGCCGCCAGCGGTATTGCTGCTTATATACGAGTTGTATACAAACAGCCTGCCTGCGTTATCCGCGTTTTTCGAATCGCCCTGGACGAAGACACCGCCTCCGCCCCAATCAAAGCGAGACATGCAGCGGTTGTTAGTGATGTAGACTTTGCTGCCTGGAGTGTCGTTGTTGTCTGGAGTGTCGCCAATCATCGCGTCAACCTTCTGGCCCACTCGGATGCCGGCACCCTCAGATCGGAAGCTCACGTTAGAGGCAATAATTCCTCCCGTAATGTTGAGCCATGTCATTTCCTTGCGAGAACCGTCTCGCCATTGATCGGTAACGTAAACGCCGCCGCCGGCTTCTTCAGAATAATTGCCAGTAATCTGGCCACCGGAAATGGTGACTTTCGCTCCATAGTCGGCAGCAAGGCCGCCGCCGCCGTGGTTACCGCTGCCATCCGTGCCGCAGAATTTAGACATTCTGTTATTCGTGATATAGCCGCCGGAAACGGCTACGCTGCCGCCTCTGGCCATAATGCCGCCGCCATAGCCAGGTTGATCGCTTTCCCCATTGAGCGTCGCATTGCCCGAAATAACCGCATTTTTCGAAATAGATACGCTCGAGCCGTTCGAGTACACGCCGCCGCCATTGGGAGCGTAGTTGTCTGCGATCACGCCACCGGTCAGATCAAGGGTCGTACCTTCATCTTTGAGTTCGATGCCTGCGCCTTAGCTCCTAGAGGTTGCACCGCAAACGTAGCCACCGCTCATATTGACGGTAGAGCCGTTCTCGGCATAGATGAGGCTGCCGACTTTGCAGCCCTTTTTCTGCGTAATAGCGCCACTTACGAGGTTAAACGTGCCATGTTGGTAAACGTTAATGAGCCTCATCGTGGAGTTCTCGGCGACTCCAACAATTGCGCCCCCAAAAGTCGCTTCGTGCTTATAAATCTTCTCAGTGGTACGTGTACCACTTGCAGTCGATTCGGTTACGTAATAGGTAAGCTTAGTCGGAATGCCACTGCTGGAGTCATAATCCATTTCTGCCGTCTTGCCATAATTGGCAGGGGTCAAATCCTTACCCTGATTTTGCAGCGGCTGGCCGTCGTCGATCGTCTCCGACGCCGGCACAGAACCCTCGACCGGCACAGAATCCACGACCGTAAACGTTGCACCACTTGCAACATCGAACAGCGGCTTGTTATCACTATCGTGCTTAATCTTGTGTCCATTTAAGTACAAGGTGATATTGATGGGATTGCCGCTGGACTGTTCGAGCTTAATCTCATCGTTATAGTCGATATCGGCCGTAAGCTTAAAAGTAGCAACGCCGTCTCCATCACGCAGTTCCTTTTTAAGGAGCTTTGAGCTCAGCTCTGTCGCGTTGCGAATTTCATAATCTGATTCATTCTCTGTAGCAGGCGCGATTGCGTCTTCATCATTAGTGTCGTCATCCGCAGGCTGCGCAGCGCTCTCGGCTCCCGTGTCATCAGACAACGGGGCCGTCTCGAGAGCGTCGTCGCCAGTCTCGCCACCCTCACCGTCGTCGCTAATCTGCTTTTCGGTATCCCCGTTGTTGGTGTTATCTACATCAGTAGACTCACTTGAGGAACCCCCCATCACAGTTTCTTCGGTAGAAACCGTCTGGGCATCGTTGGCAATGGCCTGCGAGATCGGAGGCATGACGAGCGACAGTACCAGGCTCAAAACGGATGCTCCGCACAAAACGCCTGCCAGTACACGGCGCGTCGCTTTTTTACTCTGCTTAGTTTTTTCTGAATTCGCTTTCATCGATGTCTCCTCCCCAAGAGACCGCGATCTTGCTCTTTCACTATCAAACGTATCTGCGCAACCTGTAATTGCGCACGCTTAATAATGCTATTGTAACTATTGTTTAAACATCCGAGTAACAAAACCGACATTTTTGTAGCCAGTTCTCAATTCTCTTGACATTTGCTCAGATTTGCCTTCGTTTATTCGCTCTGAAATATCTGTTTCTACTGGTAATTAAGTTAGTTATCAGTTTTTTAATAGCATTTTATTTATTTGCACAACATTTTGCTCAAGAGCAAGCATCCTGTGAACGGTCGAAAATCGACCGTGAACGGTAGGTCATTAACCGGGAGTAATAGACTACCAAATTGATGGGAATATCTTTAACCCATCGGTAGTTAGAAGCGTAATGTTCAGACAACCATATTTGAATTTACGCGCAGATTGTAGGCATCAATTCGTCCAAATCGCCTGAGGCCGCCACGAAGGCGCCTGTCCCCTTTGTGGTGGTTCTCTCCCGGCGCTACAGCAGATGCTCCTCGATAAAGATCGCGATGCCGTCTTTGTCGTTGCTGGCGGTTACAAAATCGGCGGCGGCACGGGTGGCGTCGCTACCGTTTGCCATGGCCACACCCACGCCGGCGTCGGCCACCATGCAGGTGTCGTTGTCGGCATCGCCAAACACGCAGATGTCCTGGAGCTCCATGTCGTTGAGCTCCGCCACGCGCACAAGGCCGCGCGTCTTGGACACGCGCGGATCCATGAACTCGTAGAGCCGCTGCGTGGTTTGCAGAGCCGCCGCCCTAACGGTGTCATCGACAAACGTCGACGCCCGCTCAATCACCCGCGGCATTACCTCGGGCGCCATGGTAAACATCACCTTGGGCTGCGGCTCGCGCAAGAACTCGGCAAAATCGACCACCTGGTAGGGCACGCCGTCGACGCGCGACAGGTGCTCGACGCACGCGTTGCTCTCGGGCACGTAGAACACGCCGTCTCGGGGGCAGACGGGCGTTGCCGGAAGGTCCGCCATGTGCTTGCAGATGCGCGCGATGGTCTCGCCCGGCAGCGGATAGCTCAGCTCGTTGATGTCATGCGCGCGGTCGATGACCTCGGCGCCGCCGCAGCCCACGAGCACGTCCACCAGGCCTTCGATGCCCCAGAGCTCGTACATGGCCTCGGTCGCGTGGGCGTCGCGCCCGGTGCACAGGCCAAAGAGCACGCCGCGCTCGCGCAGGGCGCGGATCGCCGCCACGGTGCGCGGGGACACCGTGTGCTGGCTCGTGAGCAGCGTGCCGTCGATATCGCAGAACACGGCTTTGATGTGGCTGAAGGTGGTGTCCATGGGGGCCTTTCTGGGTTGTGTGGCGGTGTGGGGTGTATTCGTGAACGGCGTACATGGTATACCAAGGCGCGGGCGCGGCCTATCAAAGCAAAAACCACCACAAAGGTGCCTGGCCCCTTTGTGGTGGCCGAACCCGAAGGGTGGCCTGGCCGGAGCGCAAACCATCACAGCATTCGACGTTTTTCGGCAAAATCGCGATTTTCGCTGAATGTTGTGATGGTTTTACTGCCTTGCGGCACGATCGAAATGCCGGCGGCCAAACAGCAGCAACGCCGCGGGAACCGCCGTCACGACCATGCCCGCCCCGACGAGTGTCTGCTGCACACCAAACGTCGCCGCCAGCCAGGGGGCAATCGCCAGCGGGGCCACACCAGCGAACATGTTGCCAAAGCCCATGACCGAGTTGACGCGGCCGAGTTGCTCGAGCGGCGCCGTCGTTTGCACGATGGTGTTGTGGAGCGGATTAACGACGCCCCAGGCCACGCCCAAGGCAATCTGGCCAATGAGGGCCACGCCTATGTACGGCGTCCCCACGTAGAGCAGACTTCCCAGGCCCACACACATAAGCGCTACGAGCAGGGTTTTGAGGCTGACGAGGCGCGGCGGCAAGCGGAGCGCGACCACGGCGCCCAGTGCCGCGCCGACGCCGCTGGCCGACGAGAGCCAGCCCATCCATTCGACACCGACGTGCAGGACATCGCGGTAGAAGAACGACTCCAGCGGATCGAAGGCACCGTAGCCAAAGTTCGAGAGGAAGATGATGCAGAACAGCAAGGCGAGGATACTGTTGGTGAAGACTGTCTTGATGCTTGTCGCGAAGGTGGCGCGGGCGAACGTGCTGGGGTTGGAGCTTTGGCTGGCAGTACTTGCCGTCGCACCGCTTTCCGCGAGATCGCTTTCGCGCACGGCGACGCGACCCGCTTGCGGCCTAAAGCCCCAACCGGCGACGAGCGCCAGTACGGTAAAGATCATCATGAGCACGAACACCGCACGTGACGATGTAGCCGCCGCGACAAAGCCGCCCAGCGTGGGGCCAACGATGATACTCACGTTTGAAAACATGGCGATGGCGGAGTTGATGTCTTTGAGCTCGACAGGATCGTCGGTGAGGTAGGCCGGATAGGATGTGGCGATGGGCTGGGCGAACCCCAACACAAAGCCCAGGAGCACCGCGCCGAGCAGGACGATACCGGTCGCACTGCCAAAGACGAGGATCGCCGCGCCGGTTGCGAGAGCGCCGACGATGCTCAGCAAGAAATGGCGGCGCGGACCCCATGCGTCGAGCGCAGCGCCGCCCGCAAAGGATCCCAGGATCACAAATACATTCATAAACAGGACGGCCAGCGATGTCGCCACGACCGAGGCATCGTCTGCATAGGTAAGCGTTCCGATGACGCCGATGAAGTAGCTGGTCTGAAAACCGGTGTAGATGAGAAAGCGCATCGCCACCAGGCGCTTAGCCTGCACGGACAGCGATGATTGAGGCTTTGAGAAAAGAGGGGCAAGCATGGAGACTCCTTGTTTCATACGAATGCGGACGGCGGGCATTCGCCACCGTCTGTCAAATCAATCTATCCGCACGAAACATTAAGGACGCATCAAGCCCCTTCTCTCCGTTTTTCGCCCGTCATGAACTACTTGGTAGATTGTAAGGCATGTCCCACACATCTACCAAAGCAAAAACCACCACAAAGGTGCCTGGCCCCTTTGTGGTGGAAGTGACGTTTGCCCAAGTAAAACCTGCCAAAATAAACCTGTCCCTTTTTGGCAGGTTTTAGGCCAGATGATCCTGGATGAGATCGCAGATGGCTCGGGCGTCGTTGATGTTGATGGCTCGGGTCGCAAAGCCGGCGTCGAATGCCTGGCGTGCCAGGGCCTCGTTGCAGGCAAGGGCCAGCGTGCGGCCGTCGACCAGGTCGAGCGAGCTCTTGCCGCGCAGACGGTCGACACCGGAGCGCGCGACGACGATGTTGTCGAAGCCCTCGGTCTTGTAGCCCTCGATGATCACCACGTCGACATCGTTGTAACGCGACAGCAGCTCGCGCGCGGGCATCTCGTCCTCCTCGCGCGTGTCGGCGTACTCCGCCCAGCGCGTGGCGCAGATGAGGCCCACGTGCTTGGAGCCGGCCTGGTGATGGCGCCACGTATCCTTGGCGGGCACGTCGATATCAAAGCCGTGGTGCCCATGATGCTTGAGCGAACCCACGCGCAGGCCGCGGCGGGTGAGCTCGGCAATGACCTTCTCGACGAGTGTGGTCTTGCCCGAGTTTTGGTAACCGATAAACGCGATCGCGGGGACGGCCGGAGCTGCGGGCGTGACGGCAGCGGACGCGCTCGCGAGGGCGGCACCGTCAGCAGCCACGGCCTCAACAGCAGCGGCCTGACGCTCTGCACGATCCCACACGCCCGAGCGGCCGCCCTCCTTGTGCAGCAGGCGTACGTCGACGATCTCCATGCCGCGATCGACCGCCTTGCACATGTCGTAGATGGTCAGACACGCGGCACTCGCGCCGGTCAGAGCCTCCATCTCGATACCCGTCTTGCCCGTCACGCCGGCCGTAACCAGTACGTGAAAGCCAACCTGCCCGTCCGCGCGCGCCGGTGCCCAGCCCTCGGGCACATCCTCGGCAGGCGTTCCCGCCGAAGCGATGGGCTCGATATCGCACTTACTCTTGGTAATGAGCAACGGATGGCACATGGGGATGATGTCACTCGTGCGCTTGATGGCCATGATGCCCGCCACGCGTGCGCAGGCAAGCACGTCGCCCTTCTTGGCGCGGTCCTGCAGCACCATAGCCTGCGTCTCGGAGTGCATGAGGATAGTGCCCTCGGCGATAGCGATGCGATGGGTCTCGGCCTTGTCGGACACGTCAACCATGCGCACCTCGCCCTTGGCGTCCACGTGCGTCAGCTCGTCGCGACGGGCGTCGCGGGCGGGCTCGGTGGCAGTGCTGGCAGTCGGCTGTGCGGACGCGTCGGCGTTGCCAGCATTCGCCGCAGCCGTGACTTTGTGGGCAGACATCGCGGCCCTGCGAGCGGCCTTGGTGGCATCGGCGTACCTGCTCTTGGCCATATGATCATCCTCCGATTTGGGACATAAATCGTTGCGTGCCCTCAATTATCGCGTGTTCCTGCGGTTTGTGGGCCACGGCATCGCGCCAAATCGAAAGTACCTGCATATCATCACCACGGCGCAGGGCGTCGCGCACCGAATACTCGGCATCGCTGAACAGGCACGGACGCACGTTGCCATCGGCCGTCAGGCGCAGACGGTTGCAATTCACACAAAAATGATTGGACATGGCGCTAATAAAGCCAACCGTTCCCGCCGCGCCCGGAAAGTGCCAATAGCGCGCAGGACCCGCGCCGGCAGGAGCGTCGTTGATGTCAAGCGGCTCGAGCTCGCCCAGTCCCGCCGCGGTGGCCCCGGCATTGATGCGCGCCCGCAGCTCGTCGCTCGGCACGGTATCGCTCGCGTCCCACAGCTCGGGATTGAGCGTGGGCGCATGCGGGTCCACGGCGCAATGCGAGCTCGTGCGGTCGTCGCCAATGGGCATGTATTCGATAAAGCGCAGATGGACGGGGCGGTCGACGGTCAGCCGTGCGAGGGTCTCTACATCTTGGTTGAGCCGGCGCACCACGACACAGTTGACCTTAACGGGCTCAAAGCCCCAAGCCAGCGCCGCGTCGATGCCAGCCATGGTCTGCTCGAGTCGACCTAGACGCGTGATCTTTCCAAAGAGCGTAGGGTCGAGCGTGTCGAGCGAGATATTGACGCGGTTAAGCCCGGCATCTTTGAGCTGCGGCGCCAACTTGGGAAGCAGGGCGCCGTTGGTGGTGAGCGAGATGTCCTCGATCTGCGGAATCGCGCGGATGTCGCGAATGAGCGGAATGATGCGACGGCTGACCAGCGGCTCGCCGCCCGTCAGACGCACGCGGCGAATACCCTCCCCCGCCACCAAGCGCACAAAGCGGGCGATTTCCTCGGCGCTGAGCAGCTCGTCGTGCGCGCGGGGCGCCACGCCATCGGCCGGCATGCAATAGATGCAGCGGAAATTGCACTTGTCGGTAACGGCAATGCGCAGGTAGTTGATGTCGCGGCCAAAACCGTCATGTTGCACGTGCCCGTCCACGCGGCCCTCCCCTCGCGCGGCGTTTTATTCTTCGGAAAACATAATACCCCACGAGAGAATCATGCCGACACCCGTACGACAGGACAGGTCGCTTCGAGCAAAACGGACTTTCCAAGCCCATCCTCAGCATACAGACCATCACAACATTCGATTCTTTTCCCGATTTTGGCAACAAGTGTCGAATGTTGTGATGGTTTGAAGCGAGGTGAGGGGTACGGAGAGATCAAAGCATCGTGCTCGAACGGGTTAATCCAGCTCTTTTAAGCCATGCGCCAGCTGCCAGTACTCGCCGTGCTGGGCGAGTAGCTCTTCGTGCGTGCCGCGCTCGATGATGCGGCCGTGTTCGAGGACCATGATGGCGTCGGCGTCGCGGACAGTGGACAGGCGGTGCGCGATCATAAACGTGGTGCGACCGCGCATGATGCGGTCCATACCGCGCTCGATGAGCTTTTCGGTACGCGTGTCGATACTCGAAGTGGCCTCGTCCAGGATGAGCACCGGCGGATCGGCGACGGCCACGCGTGCAATGGCGAGCAGCTGGCGCTGGCCCTGCGACAGGTTGGCGCCGTCGGCCGTGACCGGTGTGTCGTAGCCCCGCGGCAGGCGGCGGATAAACGAGTCGGCGCAGGCTGCCTCGGCAGCGGCGCGCACCTCCTCGTCGGTCGCGTCGAGCTTGCCAAAGCGGATGTTCTGCGCAATGGTGCCGCTAAACAGGTGCGTGTCCTGCAGCACAATGCCGAGCGACCCCCGCAGGCTGGCCTTGGCAATGTGCTTGACGTCGATGCCGTCGTACGTGATCTCGCCGTCATCAACCTCGTAGAAGCGGTTGATGAGGTTGGTGATGGTCGTCTTTCCGGCACCCGTCGAGCCCACAAACGCGATCTTTTGCCCCGGCTTGGCAAACAGGTTGAGGTCCGTGAGCACACGGGTGCCCGGCACGTAGGAAAAGTCCACGGCATGGAAGCGCACGTCGCCGGCAAGCGGGACCAAGCCGCACGTGAGCTCGGTACCGTCGGCAGCCACCGCGCGACCCGACCCATCAACGGCAGCCACATCATGCAGGTGCCCGTACGCGCCCACGCCCTGGCCCTCGGGAATCTTCCACGCCCACGCGGCATCGCCCGTCTGCACCAGCTCCACGCAGCCCTCGTCAACCTCGGGCTTAAGATCCATGGCAGCAAACAGGCGCTCGGCGCCGGCCAACGCGTTGAGCAAGAAGTTGCCCAGCTGTGTAAACTGGTTGATGGGCATGGCCGCCTGGCGCACGAAGACCAGGTAGCTTGCGAGCGCACCTACGTCGGCGAGCCCCTTGATGCAGAGCATGCCGCCCGCCACGGCGACGATGGCATAGTTGACGTAGCCAATCACGACTGTCATGGGCACCATGGAGTTGGCATAGCTCACGGCGGCGCCGCCAGTGCGGCAAAGCTCGTCGTTGCGGCAGGTGAAGCCGGCGACATTCGCTGCCTCGTGATTAAAGACCTTGATGACCTTTTGGCCCGAGACCATCTCTTCGATATATCCGTCCAGGTCGCCAAGCGATGCCTGCTGGGCGACAAAGAAGCGCTTAGAGCGCGCGCCCGAGTAGCGCGCATACAGCACAATGGCCGCATCGCACACGAGCGTGATAATCGTGAGCTGCCAGTTAAGGATGATGAGCATGGCCGTGGTGCCCACAACCTGAATGGCGGCCTGAATCACGTTGGCAAAGCTGTTGTTGAGCGCCTCGGAGACCGTGTCGACGTCGTTGGTGAAAAAGCTCATGATGTCGCCCGAGCGCGTGCTGTCAAAATAACTGAACGGCAGCGTCTGGATGTGCGCGAACAGGTCGCGGCGAATATCGGACACCACGCGTTGGGCTGCGCGCACCATAATCTGCGAGTAGCCCAGGGCCGAAAGCACGCCCGCGGCGTAGATGATCGCCGTCAGGATGACCTGCTTGGCGAGCAGTTCATCCCCGCCCGTGGCCAAACCGTTAACGATGGGGCGCACCATGTAGGTGCCGACGAGGCTCGCGATGGCGGCGACGGAGGCGAGCACGCCCACCGCGAGCAACGAGAACTTGGCATGCCCCATGTAGGAGAGCAGGCGGCGCACCGTGCGCTTGAGGTCGGCCGGGCGTGCTTGGGCTGCGGTCTTAGGCATGGCGCTCACCCCCTTCCAAGGGCGATCCGCTGGGAACGGAGGAAAACGGATCATTCGCGCAGCCATCGTCGCCGCCGTCGCTGGCGTCCGTGTTCCCCGCAAACTCCATCTGCGAGGCGTAAATCTCCTGGTATATGTTGTCGCCCGCCAGCAGTTCCTCGTGCGTGCCCACGCCGTGGACACGACCGTCATCCAACACCACAATGCGATCGGCATCCATGACGCTCGCGATGCGCTGGGCAATGATGAGCACGGTCGTATTGGGAATCCGAGCGATGTGCTCGCGAATCTTAGCGTCGGTCGCCATATCGACCGCGCTGGTGGAGTCATCAAAAATGAGCACGCGCGGATGCTTGAGCAGTGTGCGCGCGATGCACAGGCGCTGCTTCTGGCCACCCGAGACACCGGCGCCGCCTTGGCCCAACTCGCCGTCGAGTCCGCCGATGCGATCAAGGAACTCGTCCACGCGCGCCGCGCGGCAAGCCGCGAGGAGCTCATCGTCCGACGCCTGCGGATTACCCCACTGCAGGTTCTCGCGCACGGTGCCCGTGAACAGCACATTCTTTTGCAGCACAATGCCCACGGCATCGCGTAAGGTCGCGAGGTCGTAGTCGCGCACGTCGTGTCCGCCCACAAGCACGGTGCCCTCAGTGGCGTCGTACAGGCGCGCAATCAGCTGCACAAGCGAACTCTTGCCCGAGCCCGTGCCGCCGAGGATGCCCACCGTCGAGCCGCTCTCGATGCGAAGGTCGATATGCTCGAGCACATCCTCGGCAGCATCCGCGCGGTATTTAAACGACACGTCGCGAAACTCGATACTGCCGTCTGTTGGCGCCGCAGTCGCGAGGTCCCCCGCAGGATTGGCGATAAAGGGCTCTTCATCGAGCACCTCTGCGATACGGCCCACGCTCGTGAGAGCGCGTGTGAGCAGCAAAAACACGTTGGAAATCATCATGAGCGAGTTCATGATCAGCAGCACGTAACTCATAAAGCCCGTGAGCGAGCCCACGCCCAAGCGACCTTCGATGATCATGCGGCCGCCAATCCACAGAATGGAAAGCGCCGCCACGTACATCGACAGCTGAAACACCGGCAGGTTGAGCACAGCGTTGCCAAAGGTCTTGGTCGCCGTGCCGGCGAGCTCAGTATTGACGGTGTCGAACTTGTCGCACTCGTGCTCGGCGCGCACGTAAGCCTTCACGGCGCGCACGGCGGTAAGGTCCTCTTGCACCACGCCGTTGAGGTGGTCCATCGAGGTCTGGAGTTGGCGGTAGAGCGGGCTCACACGCACGGTAATGATACCGAGCACGATGGCGAGCATCGGCAGAATGACGGCAAAGACCGCCGCGAGCTCGCGCGAGAGCACAAAAGCGTAGACGAGGCCCATGACCAGATTTACCGGCCCGCGCACCATGGGGCGGAAGCCGTTACCTACGGCGTTTTGAATCACGGTGATGTCGGTGGTCATGCGAGTGACAAGCGAGCTGGCGTCGTAGTTGTCCAGATTGCCAAAAGCGAGCGTCTGGATCTTGCGATACTCGACCTCGCGCAGGTTAGCGCCCAGCCCCGAGGCGACGCGAGCAGACGTGCGTGCATAGCCCAAGCCAAGTACCAGCGAAAATGCGGCGCATACCAACATATACGTACCCTGCAACAGCATGTAGTTGATGTCGCCCGCGGGCACGCCCACATCGATGATATTTGCCATGATGACCGGGATAAACAGCTCGAGCGCCGTCTCAGCAGTCACAAAGAACACGCCGAGTATGGCATCGCGGCGGTATGCCCCCAGATAGGAAAACAGAATCTTGAGATTGCGCACGCAGGTTCATCCCCCATCAAACGTTGTTCGCAAACCCACGTATTATGGCGCGCCGTGCGGCGGTGTCAAGTGTTCCGAAATCGATTTCTGCAAGGCTAGCGCAGGCTTCATGCTCGCAGGGCGCACCCCTGTATTCAATTGGAAATGAACGCATGCGCGACTTATTTCGCCCCACTGCCAACACAAACCTTGACTCTACAATCGTTATAGGGTTTTCACTACACTGGTAGCTAAACGAACCAAGCCAGAAAGTACCCCGCCCATGGAACACGACCTCACACGCGGCAATGTCCTCAAGACCATCGCGGTCTTTGCCCTGCCCTATATGCTCTCGTACTTTTTGCAGATGCTCTACGGCATGGCCGACCTGTACATGATGGGGCAGTTTAGCGGCGCCGCCGGCATCACCGCCGTGGGCAATGGCGCGCAGACGCTCTATATCATCACTGTGACGCTCGTGGGCCTGGCCATGGGAACGACGGTTATCGTCGGCCACGCCGTGGGCTCACGCCGCTTCGACCGCGCCGAGACCGCCATCGGCAACACCATCACGCTCTTTATGGGCGTCTCGGTGGTACTGGCTGCTGTCCTGCTTGCGCTGTGCCCGCAAATCGTGGCGCTCATTGGCACGCCGCCCGAGGCAGTCGAAGGCACCGCCGCCTACCTGCGTATCTGCTTTGTCGGCATTCCGTTTATCGCCGCATACAACATTCTTTCGGCCATCTTTCGCGGGCTGGGCGATTCGCGCTCGCCTATGTACGTGATTGGCGTGGCATGCATCATCAACATCGCACTCGACTTTCTATTTATCGGCCACATGGGGCTCGGCCCCGTGGGCGCGGCGCTCGGCACGGTAACCGCCCAGACGGCCAGCGTTGCCCTCGCACTCGCGTGGCTTAAGAGCCGTCGCACGAACATCCACGTTAAGCGTAGCGACCTGCACCCTCAGCCCGAGGTGCTCGGCAGCATTCTTAAGATCGGCGTGCCCGTGGCCGTGCAGGACGGCTGCATCCAGGTGGCGTTTATGTTTATCACCGTCATCGCCAACCACCGCGGCCTGGTCGACGCCGCCGCCGTGGGCTTGGTCGAAAAGATGATCAGCTTTTTGTTTATTGTGCCGAGTTCCATGGGTGCCACCGTCAGCGCGCTCACGGCGCAAAATGCCGGCGCGGGCAAGGGCGATCGTGCACGTCAGGTGCTCAAGGACGCCATGACGATTTCGGTGGTGTACGGCTGCCTGATCACGGTGCTGATGTGGCTAGTGGCACCGGCGTTTATCGGCTTTTTTGCCAAGGACCCCGCAGTGGTCGCGGCCGGTACCGGCTATATGCGCAGCTACATTTTTGACGCGATCTTTGCCGGCATCCACATTTGCTTTAGTGGCTTTTTCGCTGCGTACGGCAAGAGCTACATCGGCTTTGCGCACAACGTGCTGGCCGTGGCGCTCATTCGCGTGCCCGGTGCGTGGCTGCTGTCGAACGCCTATTCCGACACGCTGTTTCCCATGGGCATCGCTTCGCCGTGCGGGTCAATTCTGTCGGCGGTCATCTGTGCTGTCGCGTTTACCGTGCTCAACCGACGCGGGGCTTTTGACAAGTTGGCAGCGTAGCGGGGCAACGCGAGTCTGGCGCCCCTTCCCCGTCCATTGAAAGGAGCGGCGCCATGACCGACTCGCCAACTGAACATACCGAGGGTCTGCTCCGCATTGGCGAGGTGGCGCGCTTGTTTAACCTAAGCGTGGGCACGTTGCGCCATTACGAGCAGATGGGCTTGCTGGACCCGGCACACATCGATCCGGCGAGTGGGTACCGCTACTACGGATCGCGGCAGCTCTCCACTCTCAACACCATCAGCCACCTGCGTGTTCTCGACTTGCCGCTCGCGCTAATCCGTGAGTTTGTGACCACGCGCGACGTGAACCTTATGCAGCGGCAGCTGGCTCAGCAGCAGGAGCTCATCGAGCGCAAGCGCCGCGAGCTGGAGCGCGTGTCGCGCAAGATCGACAACCGGCTTGCCCTGCTTCACAATGCCCTGAACACCGAGCTCGATACCATTTGCGCAATCGATGCGCCCGAGCTTCGCTGCGCCGTATTGCGCGAACGCGTCAAGCCTACCGACGCCTATGCGCTGGAGTGGCAGATTCGTCAGCTGCAGAAGGGCCAGCACGAGACCTTTGTCTTTCTGGGCAACTTGGGCGTTGGGATTAGCGCCGAGCGCCTCGCCGCCGGCGACTTTGATGGCTACGACGAGGTCTTTTTGCTGCTCGATGACACCGATGATTACGTGGGCGACCTCGAGACGCGACGCGCCGCGCGCTGCCTGACCATTAGCTTTCGCGGCACGCACGGGCAAGCAACCCCACGCTATGAGCAGCTGCTCAGCTATATGCGCGAGCGCAACCTGACACCCGCCGGTCCCTCGCGCGAGATCGCCCTGATCGACGACATCATCAGCGACGACCCGGGGGCGTATGTGACGAGGATCGCGATACCGGTCCGCTAATCACTACCATTTATCGAGCAATTCCATCCATTTACCTTAATCCGAATTAGATTGTATTATGTAGCAAATAAAATGACAGCATATTGCCCCCCATAGGCAGGAGACATTATGCCCAGAGTTCAATCACGTCGCTCGTTTCTTCTCGGCCTAGCCTCGATCATCGGCTTATCCGCGTCACGCCCAACAAGAGTATTCGCTGCCGACTCAAACTCATCCGTCGCTTTTACATCAGACCTAGCACAAGACTACGCGCTTTCCCTGTTGCCCATCGTCGACGGATCCGCGAACTTAGAGATCGAGCAAATCGTTCCCGTATGCCAACAAATCGGCCTTATCTGTGGCTATGAAATCAGTGTCACAAGGGAAGGAAGCCCCTACGGTTATTTAATACTTGACGCATCATATCCTGGGCTTCTGAAGGAGATAACCCTCGGCGATACCATTCTTCCGATTTCAGCTTCTCTATCAAACGCCATTTCAACTTATTCCGGCCAACAGGCCACAAACCCAACCGTACTAATTTCGTACAACGATATTGAATATGGAACTTTGGTGCCAGGAACTAGAGACTGTGTAACCAACTATAACAATATACGGTCTGTCCCAATTGTCACCGAAAAGGGTATAGCACCTCAAAGCAATAACCCAACTTCATGGGATGCAGTCATTATCAATGAAGATGACTTGATGTTGCATTTCCAAATAGACGATTTAAACGGAATACCGTTCCGAGGAGTCTCGGAATCATTAGTTGAAGCCCGCACTAATAAGTATGCATGCGTCGTTTCTGCCTTGTACGCTGTATCAATGCATTACGGTCTCACCAGTTCAAACGCTAATCAATTTAATCCCGATTATTATAAAGAAATATGGAACGTCACTGGCACAACAACGTATAAGACCAATGATCAGGGCGTCGAGTACGGAAGCACGATCATCCCAGATGGAATTGTTCCGTTTAAAAGTCTTGCCGCTCAAAAGGGTAGAGCACTTAATACTCAATTTTTCGGTTATCAGCCTCAATTCGCTCAGTACAGAGCAACTATCGATCAAGGGAATATCGGCTTGTATCATATGTGGATCAACAGCCGAAACAGTGAAGGATCCGTCGAGCTATCAGGTCATACAGTCACGGTAACTGGCTATTTTACTGGGCATAATGGAAGCTCTGGCATCGAACTGCAGTGGCTCGAAGTATTCGACGGATGGAACACTTATCCCCGAGCGATTAACTATGCAACGCCCAATATGGTCAAATTGAACGGAACAGTCTTTTGGTAGACCGGATGGCACCATCAAAATGCTATGGCACCACGGCCTTTGCCCTGGTTACGATATTGGTGATTTTCGCTATGTTTGCATCCGTTTCTTCATGCACAGATAGAGCCCGCTATAGCGGAGGAGATGATTACCTTGTCTTTGGAGCCGGCAGCGTTCATTCTATTGAGGGAACGGAACTCGTAATCCAAACAGACAACAGTCCCCGCTACACCGACGCTGGAAAGCAAACCCGGATTACATTCCCCTCATCTGGCCGAATCAAAGACAAGCTTTCCCAAATCAAAGTTGGGACAAGAGTTTCCTACTCACGCTTTGAGTCGGTAGACGCATCTGGATCATACGAGGGAAACGATATCGAAATTGAACAGGCAAACACTATAAGGAGATGTTGAGGAACTGAGCCTCTGCGCAGTTCCTTAACAAATCATTATGCCTCCGGGACCCTACCCGTCGCCAAAATCTGTTCAAGTGCCGCCTCATCCAACACGGGCACACCCAGCTGCTCGGCCTTGGTGAGCTTTGAGCCCGCTTTGGGGCCGGCGACCAGATAGCTCGTCTTCTTTGACACGCTGCCCGAAACCTTGGCGCCAAGCACCTTGAGTGCCGCGCCCGCCTCGTCGCGCGTGCGGTTGACGAGCGTGCCGGTGAGCACGAAGGTCAGACCCGCGAGTGGCTGTGCGTCGGCGAGCTCGCCCGCCACGCCAGCGTCGGCTGCGGCTTGCGCGTGCGCGGCGCCCAAGTCGACCTCGAGCGACAGGCCCGCCTGGCGCAGGCGCTCCAGCACGGCAAGGTTCTCGGGCACGGCCAGGAACTGCTTGACGCTCGCCGCAATCTTGGGACCGATGCCCTCGCACTCGGCAATATCCTCTTCGCTCGCCAAGATGAGCTTGTCAATCGACAGGAATCGCTCGGCGATAACCTCGCCCACGCTCTTGCCCACGTGGCGGATACCCAGGGCAAACAGCACGCGACCGAGCGGCTGGCTCTTGGACTTGTTGAGCTCGGCGATGATTTTCTCGGCCGTCTTGAGGCCTACCGGAATGGGGTCGCCCTTCTTGACGCCCTTTTTGCTGTTGGAGCCGGCATAGGTGCGCCCCGTGTCCAGGCCGGCGATATCGTCAACCGTGAGCTGGTAGAAGTCCGCGACGTCGTGAATCAGCCCGGCGGCGATCATCTTGTCGACAATCTCGTCGCCTAGGCCGTCGACGTCCATGCAGCCGCGACTCACCCAGTGGAGCAGGCGCTCCTTGAGCTGCGCGGGGCAGTCGATGGAGACGCAGCGGTAAGCGACCTCGCCGTCCTCGTGGACCACGGGGCTGCCGCACACGGGGCAGACCTCGGGCATGTGCCAGTCGACCGAATCGGCCGGGCGCTTATCGAGTACCGGGCCCACGACCTCGGGGATTACGTCGCCTGCCTTGTGCACGATGATGGTATCGCCCTCGCGCACGTTTTTGCGGCGAATCTCGTCGATGTTGTGCAGCGTGGCGCGCGCGATGGTGGAGCCGGCGACCGTCACCGGGTCGAACTCGGCGACCGGCGTGAGCACACCGGTGCGGCCCACCTGGATGCAAATTTCGCGCAGGACGGTCTGCTTTTCCTCGGGCGGGAACTTAAAGGCAATGGCCCAGCGCGGCGCGCGGGCGGTAAAGCCCAGGTCAAGCTGCTGCTGAAAGCTGTCGACCTTTACGACCACGCCGTCGATGTCGTAATCCAGGTCGCCGCGGTGCTCGAGCGCCTGGGCACAGAACTCGTGAACCTCGGTCGGCGTAGCGCAGCGTGCCACGTTGGGGTTGACGCTAAAGCCGGCGCTACGCAGCCAGTCGAGGAACTCGCGCTGGCTGTGGACGTGCAGCGGGTCGGTATCGGCGATGGCATAGATAAAGGTGGCAAGATCGCGGCGCGCCGTGATCTTGGGGTCTTTTTGGCGCAGGCTACCGGCGGCGGCGTTGCGCGGGTTGGCGAAGGGATCGCGCCCCTCGGCATCGGCCTCTTCATTCAGACGAACAAAGCTGCCCTTGGGCATATAGACCTCGCCGCGTACCTCAATGGTGCGCTCGCGGTCAGCGCCCATGTGGGCGAGCGCCGCCTCGGACAGATGCATGGGCACATCCTTGATGGTACGGACGTTGAGCGATACGTCCTCGCCCGTGGTGCCGTCGCCGCGCGTTGCCGCGCGCACGAAGGTGCCGTTTTGGTAGGTAAGCGCCACGCCCAGACCGTCGATCTTAAGCTCGCAGGTATAGGTGACGCTACCAGCACCGAGCGCATCCTCGGTGCGCTGGAGCCATGCGTCGAGCTCGTCCAGATCCATGGCATCGTCCATGGAATACATGCGCGCCATATGCGTGACCGGCGTAAACTGCTCGCTCACGTACCCGCCCACACGTTGGGTGTAGCTGTCGGGCGTCACCAGGTCGGGGTAGGTGGCCTCGATTTCCTGCAGCTCAACGAGCATTTTGTCAAAGGCGGCGTCCGTGATCTCGGGCGCATCGAGCATGTAGTAGCGATAGGCGTGGTAGTCGAGCTCGTGGCGCAGCTCGGCTGCGCGCGCTGCCGCCTGGGCACGGGCGTCGGTCGGTGCAGCGGCATCCGCGGTCGTGGGCGTTTCGGTATCGATGTCCACGCCGTCACCAAACAGGCTCGATTGCTCCATAGCGCACTCCTTCGCTCGATTTCAAACGGATACTAGAGTACCACCGGTCGCAACGGGGCCGAATAGCCCTTTCGAACCGCACCGAATCGGCAGCGGCCAGACCGGGACGGACAGTTAGTTCAGATACGTATAAATCCTAGAGCTGGATCAGGCACGAACACCTCTGTTTCGACTAATTTTGGGCTCCTCGAGACCATGTAAACGTCCCACTCTCCCTTCCAAACACCCATCCGAGCCCCATCCCAATCAAAAATTGCTCAAAACGCATCCCAAGCTGCCCCAGATTTATACGTATCTGAACTAACTGTCCAGACCATTACGAACCAGGCCTCTTGCCAGCCACAAGTGATCCGTTTTTCTCCGTCCCCAACGGATCAATAAGAAAAGAGGGGCTGTCCCGCGTTGGTGGGACAGCCCCTCTGGCATCGGTATGAGCGAAACGGCTCGCTAGTAGCCCTGGCCGTAGCCCTGACCCTGGCCCTGCTGGCCTAACAGCTCCTCCAGGTACTGGCGCAGCTGCTCGTCGGTAATACCGCCGTTGCCGGTGTCAGTCGAACTGTCGTCCTGTTGCTGGTTCTGCAGCTCCTCGTCGGAGCCCAGCTCGACGGTGACCTTCTTCTCTTCCTTGCCGCGCATGAGCGTGATCTCGACCTTCTCGCCCACCTCGTGGCTGCGCAGCGCGATGATCAGGCCATCGGCGCTCGTGATCTCGTCGTCGCCCAGCTTGGTGATGACGTCGCCCTCCTGAATGCCGGCCTTGGCAGCAGGACCATCCTCGACGACGCTCGCCACATAGGCGCCGCTATCGGTGCTCAGCTTGTTGGTGCGGGCGTTGAGCGCGTTGACGCTCGAAAGCGTAGCGCCCATGTACGGATGCACCGGCGTCTTGCCGTCGATGATCTGGTCGGCAATGTTCTTGGCGTAGTTGACCGGAATGGCAAAACCCACGCCCGAGCTGGAGCCCGAGTAGCTCTCGATGAGCGAGTTGATACCCACCAGCTCGCCATTGTCGTTGACGAGCGCGCCGCCGGAGTTGCCCGGGTTGATGGCGGCATCGGTCTGGATCATGTTGGCATAGATGGTGTTACCGCTGGTAGAGCTCATGGCCGTGGAGCGGTAGAGCGCCGACACAATGCCCGTGGAGACAGACTGCTCGTTGCCAAACGGCGAGCCGATCGCCATAACCCACTCGCCCACGTTGAGCTTGGAGGAGTCGCCGATCTCGATCGGCGTGAGCTTGGAGGCGTCGGCGTCCTTGAGTTTGATGACGGCGAGGTCACTCGAGGCATCGTTGCCCACGAACTCGGCCTCATAGGTGGTGCCGTCGTCCATGGTCACCACGTACTGGTCGTAACCATCGACCACGTGGTTGTTGGTGAGGATGTGACCCTCGGTATCGAGCACAACGCCCGAACCGACGCTGCCCGAACTATCCGACTCGTCAGCAGACTGCGAAAGCGAGCCATTCTGGCTACCGCTCGAAGTGGCGGTGATGGAAACGACGGAGGGGAGGGCCTTGGCAGAAACGGCCTCGGCAAGTGTGGTGTCCTCGGAATCGATCGTGATCTTTTGCGTCGATGAACCCGAAGCGCCCGCCGTCACGGCATTCTTGCCGCCACCGATATCGAGCGTGCCGCTCATAATGAGCGCAATGACCAGCAGGGCTCCGCAGGCACAGCCGGCGAGTGCCGTAATAAAGATCGGCAGCTTTTTGGTCTTGGTCTTGACTACCGTGTGCTTGTTCACGACCTGTTGGCCGCCCAGCGGCTTGCCGGTCTGCGTGTCGTAAGCCTGCACGTAGGGAATGTTGCTACCGGCAGGCGTCGACTCAACCTGTACGCGCGGTTGCTGCTGAGTCTCGCCGGCGTTGCCCGCGTCCTGGGGACGCTGGGAATCGTTCTCGCTCATGGCTGCGATCCTTTCGTCAAATAACCAAAGGCCCGCCAAACATGTGGCGGGCCATCATTGTTCACGTTGAGTTGTACCCCAATATGCGGGCGAACGTGTATGAGAACGCAATCTTTTAGGAAGGCTTAAGTTCTGCCGCAGACCCGAAAGGAATCCGTACCTGTGTCAAAACCACCACAAAAGTGCCTGTCCCCTTTGTGGTGGAAATCTAGTCCTTAAACAGATAGCCCACGCCGCGGACGGTGGTGATGTGCGCCGCGATCTGCGGACCCACCTTGGAGCGGATGCGTCGAATGTGCACGTCGACGGTGCGCGTGCCGCCGCAGTACTCAAAGCCCCACACGCGGTGCAGCAGCACTTCGCGGCTGTAGGCACGGTTGGGGTGCGTCGCCAAAAAGCTCAGCAGCGAGTACTCCATCAGCGTCAGGTCGATGGGCTCGTTATCGAGTGTCACCTGGTAGGTAGCCAAGTTGATCTCGAGGTTGTCGATGTTGAGTACATCGTCGGCGGTGACGGTCTCCTCCTCGCCCATCAGGCGCTGTGCGCGAGCCTTGAGTTCGTTGGGCGTCGCCGTGGGGCATACAAAGTCGGCATGCGCGTGATTGGGCAGGCGCAAAGTACCGAGCGCCTCGTCGTCGACGATCACCAACATGGGGACGCCGCCGCGGTCGTCGAGCCATTTGGCAATCTGATCGATGCGGTCGCTGCGGATGCCATCGGAATCGAGGATCAGCAGGTCAAAGTCGTGCGACGCAGTCGGCGAATCGGGGGTAGCCAGGCTCACCTCGACACCCAGGGTGGTCGTCAAGCTGCGGGCAAACTCGTGGAAGCGCGTCGTGCGCGCCATGAACAGGGCACTCTTTTCGGACATATCGACCTCCAAAGAAATGAGCTCAATCGCACTGGAATAAGCCAGCGCGATTAGGAGTTCGCCAGGTAATGCTTAATCTCCCACTCGGTGATCGTAGACTCAAACTTATGCCACTCGTCGCGCTTCTTTTTGAGGAAGAAGCTGTGGATGTGCTCGCCGAGGGCATCCTTCATAAACTGCGAGTCCTCAAACACGTCGAGCGCCTCTTTGAGCGAACGCGGCAGCGGCGTGTAGCCGGCCTCGAGCATCTGACGATCGGTGAGCTTGAGCGTCTCGGCCGTGGCCTCGGGCGGGAGCTCCAGCTTGCGCTCGATGCCGTCCAGACCAGCCGCCAACGTGACGGCGTTGACCAGGTACGGGTTGGCCATGGGGTCGGGGCTACGAAGCTCGATGCGCGTGGACAGCTGCTTGCCGGGCTTGTAGACCGGAATGCGAACCATGCTCGCGCGGTTGCGCAGGCCCCACGTGGCGTACTGCGGTACGGAGTCGCCACCCGTGGTGATGCGCTTGTACGAGTTGACCGTGGGGTTGGTGATGGCGCTGATCTCGCGCGCGTGCGCCAGGATACCGGCCATGTAGTGTTTGGCGATGTCGGAGAGATGGTACTTCTCGTCGTCCTCGCCCCAAAAGACGTTGTTGCCGTCGTGGTCGAATAGCGACTGGCACAGGAACATAGCACTGCCGTCCTCGCCTGCCAACGGCTTGGGCATAAAGGAGGCGTGGCAACCGCTCTCGTAGGCTTGCTGCTTAATGATGAGTTTGGCCGTGGTGATGGCGTCGGACATGCTCAGGGCCTCGGCGTGGCGCAGGCTCATGCCGTGCTGCGAGCGGCCGGCGGCATGGAAGGTGTACTCCACGGGCACGGACATCTTCTCGAGCGTGAGGACCGTGTTGCGGCGCAGGTCGCGGGCGGCATCGCTCACCGAAAGATCAAAGTAGCCCACGTTGTCGAGCGGCTCGGGGGTGTGCTCGTCGGGAAAGTAGTAATACTCCAGCTCGGCGCCCACGTTGAGCAGGTAGCCGGCCTTTTCGGCCTTGCGGAACATGCGGCGCAGGGCATCGCGCGGGTCGCCGGCAAACGGCTTGCGATCGGGAGTGCACACGTCGCAGAACACGCGGGCGACGCCGTTGTGGCTCGGGCGCCACGGCAGGATCTGGAAGGTCGAAGCATCGGGAAACGCCAGCATGTCGGCTTCCTCGGGCGTAGCAAAGCCCTCGATGGCGGAGCCGTCAAAGCCAATACCCTCCTCAAAAGCGACCTCGAGGTCCTCGGGGCTGATGGCAAAGTTCTTGAGGCGGCCGAGAATGTCGACAAACCACAGACGCACAAAGCGGATATCACGCTGCTCTACGGAGCGGAGTACGTAATCGATGTTCTGCTGGTTCATGTCGCTCCCCTTTCTTTCGGGCGGGTTTCGACTGGTCTATATCGCAGATACTATCGCAGAAAAATGTTTCCGCAGGGTTAAAGCGTATCAAGCGCTCAAAAAACGTGTGCGAACAGGCCGTTGCGAACGAGCGACTAGCGAGAGGTCGAGGCGCGGTGTTCGATGTGGCCGGGGATCTCGATGCGTTTGGGCGCCAGCTTTGCGGCCTCGCCCACGGTGGTGGTAACAACGTCGATGCGCTCGGACAGGCGCTCGACCACGCACTCGGCGATGGTAAGGGTGTCTTGCGCGGCCGTGGTCACGCCGCCAAAGAGCACGTGATTCCAGGGATAGTCGTCAAACGTTGCGATCTTGAGACCCGCCGGCAGCGAGGGACCAAGCTGCGCCAGCGCCTCGGTCAGACGCAGGAAAACCAGGCCGTTGACGGCAATGAGGCCGAGCTTTTTGCCTGCATAGCCGCGGATGGTCTCGTCCAAGCGACCGACGCCCGTGGCGCCACCGTCGGCCAGGGTGACGACCTCGCCCGCAAGGCCGCGGCGCGAAAGCTCGTCGGCAAAGGCCTCGGCGCGCTCTCGACGCACGGGGCTATCGTCGCTTGCCTCGGTGAGCAGGCACAGACGCTCGCTGCCCGCAGCGGCGAGCTCGTCTACCAAGCCGGCGACGAGCTCACGGTTGTTAGATGTCACCAGATCGACACCGCCGTCGGCAACATCGCGGTCGAGCAGCACAACGGGCAGACGTCCCGCTGCCGCGACGATCGCCTCGTCATTGCCTCCGCAGGTGTTGACGACCAGGCCGTCCACGCCGGCATCGATAAGTCTGGTGAGCGACTCCGCTTCCTTAGCGGGGTCGTTGCCGCTAATGGCCGTCATGAGCGAGCAGCCGCGCGCCGCGGCGCTGGCGGAAAGGCCCTCGAGCATGGCGCTCGAGAACGGGTTGGCGATGTCAGCCAGAATCACACCGATGAGGTTCGTACGCGAGCTGCGCAGATTGCGCGCGGCGGCACGTGGGCGATAGCCGGTGCGCTCGATAACTGCCGCGATGCGAGCACGGGTCTCCTCGGTCATTTGCCCGGGGCGGTTGTTGAGGTAGCGCGAGACCGTGGCCGGACTCACGCCCGCCTCGGCGGCAATGTCCTTGATTCTCATCTGCGCCATAACGCACCCCGTTTCCCAATTGTCGGCGATCTGAGCCATTTTAGGCATTTTTTTAAAAATCTCGGTTGCAAAACGCTGTAGGTGAGTATACTACAACTCGAAACGAAACCGATTTCGTAAACCGATTTCGGCGAGCGTTGGCACGCAGGTGTAAAGACGCACCCTACCGTCTTGGCACCTGCGTGCCAACGCCATATCAAAGGTGTACGCACGAGTAAAAGGAGCTGCGCGACCATGGGTAAAACGGTTCTTACCTTCGGCGAGATCATGATGAGACTCTCACCCAAAGACCACCTGCGTATTGAGCAGGCAACCGAGTTTGACGTCCGCTACGGCGGCGCCGAGGCCAACACTGCGCTTTCCCTGGCCTACCAGGGCGACAAGGCCGCTTACGTCTCCGTTGTCCCGGCCAACCGTCTGGGCGAGTGCGCCCTGCGTTCGCTGAAGGCCTACGGCGTCGACACCACGCGCGTCGTGCGTCAGGGCGACCGTCTTGGCTCCTATGTGTTTGAGGTCGGCGCCTCGCAGCGCGGTAACGGTTGCGTCTACGACCGCAAGTACTCTGCCATCAACATGGCCAAGCGCGACGTCTTTAACTGGGACGAGATCCTCAAGGGCATCGATGTCTTCTATTTCTCCGGCGTGACCCCCGCCGTCTCCGATGAGATGGCTGCCGCCTGCAAGGATGCCCTCACCGCCTGCCGCGCCAAGGGCATCACGACCGTGTGCGACGTGAACTATCGCGGCAAGATGTGGTCGCCCGAGAAGTCGCAGGCCACCATGAAGGAGCTCCTGCCGCTCGTCGACATCTGCATCGCCAACGACGAGGACGCACCCGCCGGCCTCGGCATGACCTGCGTCTCCGGCTCCCTTGCCCACGGCATCGAGGAGCGCGACACCTACGTCGAGATGGCCCGTCAGATTTGCGCCGAGTACGGCTGCAAGAAGGTCGCTTCGGTCGTCCGCAACATCTCCTGCGTCGAGCGCTCCATCTGGATGGGCATGCTCTATGACGCCGAGAGCGGCGAGCACTGGTTCTCCCCTGCTCACGATGTGCACGTGCTTGAGGGTGTTGCCGCCGGCGACGCTTTCAACGCCGGCCTGGTCCACGCCCTCATCAACGACTTCGATCCGCAGGCTGCCGTCAACTACGCGATTGCAGCCTCGATCCTCAAGCTCACCATCAAGGGCGATTCCAACTTGGTGACCGCAGGCGAGATCGCATCCGTGGCATCCGCCGCCGACGGTGGCACCCGCGTCGCGCGCTAGTCCGTCTCCATTCCGCGGGCCGCAGCTTTCCAATCCCATACCCCTGCGGCCCGCTCCCCGATTCCTCCGGCCGGGCAAAACCACCAGTCCCATTCCGGTTTTGTCTGGCATTCCCTACATGACTGGTCGAGCAGCCGGTTTTGGAATTGCTTGAACCCCAAGCAGTGCCTCCGATAACCAATCCAAAATCGGCTCCTGACCAGCACATTTGGTAATCACGCGCCCATGCGCGCCACGCATCGAAAGGAACATCATGTTCGATCAGTTCTACACCACGCTTGAGTCCCTGGGCATCGTGCCGGTCGTTGTGCTCGACAAGGTCGAGGACGCCGCTCCGCTCGCCCACGCTCTTATGGCAGCTGGCATGAAGTCCGCCGAGGTCACCTTCCGCACCGCCTGCGCCGCCGAGTGCATCGCCGCTATGGCCGAGGCCGAGCCCGAGATGTGCGTTGGCGCCGGCACTGTCCTGACCGTCGAGCAGGTTGAGCAGGCCCGCGCAGCCGGTGCCAAGTTCATCGTCTCCCCGGGTTACAACGAGGACGTCGTGAAGCACTGCATCGACATCGACCTGCCCGTCCTTCCCGGCACCGTGACCCCCTCCGAGGTCACCGCAGCCGAGAACCTGGGTCTCAAGGTCACCAAGTTCTTCCCCGCGTCCCAGTATGGCGGCCTGAACACCATCAAGGCCCTCGCCGCTCCGTTTGTCGGTCACCGCTTTATGCCTACCGGCGGCGTGAGCACCGCCAACGTCGAGGAGTACCTGAGCTCCTCCGCCATCATCGCCTGCGGTGGCACCTGGATGGTCAAGCCGGCCCTGTTTGCCGACGGTGACTTCTCCAAGGTCGAGCAGATCGCCCGCGAGGCCATGGACGTCGTCAAGAAGGTCCGCGGCTAGGTTTAGCTCCCTATCGTGAAAGGGGGCGTGCCCTAGACCTCGCCCCCTTTCTTTTAAAGCGGCTCGGAAGCGCGCCGTTTCCGTCACGAGCAAGAACCAAAACCGTCTTGTATGCTGATAGAACGTGACGGAAGCGACACGCCCCCGAGCCGCTTTGTATAATCGGCTGGCAGTCGCGCTCAACTGAGTCACTTCGGTAAAAGCCGAGCCATCAAAACAGCTGCGGCGCCGTCTGGAGGAATGGACCCTTGCTTCCGGTCTTTTCCTCCAAGCGGTGCCGCAGCTTTGTGCCCCGGTTACGCCCCAACGCAGTTGCGGTGAAATAGGGACTGTTTGCGCCACCTAGGCCGCAAAACAGTCCCTATTTCACCGCAACTTATATGGGGATTGATTAGATGAACGAGTCTTTGGACAGCTCAAAATAGTCGGGATGCAAGGCGATAACCGGGCCCTGCTCCTCGGGCATCAGGTGCAAGTGCGTCTCTGCCAGATAGCTCGCCGTGTCGGTATCGCCCCTCTTAATGGCCTCGAGAATCCGGCGATGCTGCCGACGAATCGGCTCCCAATCCAAATCCTGCGACACCATACGCAACCAGTTATATCGCTCAAAATGCGTGTTGATGCTCTTCATCCAATCCCACAACATGTGACGACCGGCAATCTCAAAACATGTCTCATGGAACAGGTTATCCAGGTCAAAGAAACGGCGCGTTTCGCCATGGTCGAGCGACTCGGACTCGGTAAGAATCTGCTCAAGCCGCTGCTTTTGCTCGGGCGAGGCGGCCGAACAGCATTTAATTAGCACGCTTCTCTCGAGCTTCTCGCGCAAAAAGCAGGCGTTTTCGGCGCGTTCCATGCTGATCTTAGAGACGTAGGTGCCGCTTTTGGGACGCGTTTCCACCAGCTCCTGCTCACGCAGGCGCACAAAGGACTCGCGAATGGGCGTGCGTCCGATTCCCGTCTCCTTTTCCAGGCCAATCGCCGAAAGGCGCGTGCCGGGCTTGAGCTCGGCATAGATGATCTTGGACCGCAATGCGTTGTACGCCTGGTCTTGCAGGCTCTGATAATGCTGCTGTTCCATAAAGCCCTCGGATAAGTCCTCGGTTAGTCGAATACCACCATGCAATACTATCGCATCCCCCGCCCCCTCATAAGTTGCGGTGGAATAGTTCCTGCTCAAGGCCTTCAGCAGCAAAAACAGGAACTATTCCACCGTAACTACAGCCAACGAGTTGTTGCGATTAGGTGAACGTTCACCTTTTTATTGTTTTTCTCTTCGCAAATAAAATCCCGTGCGTATACTTAGGCTCAAACGAAACCGATTTCGTTGAGCGTGGGCAATAGGATGCTAAGACACACCCTACCATCTTGGCATCTTATCGCCCACGCAATGCCATTTGCTTTCTTCCCGTCTCGTTGGACCTTTAGCCCCATTCCGGCACAGCGAGACACTTCCTAGACGACTGACCGTGGGGCCGGCTTTTCTGCTTTTGCAGCAGTGCCTCCGATAACCCTCTTTTGCCGGCCCGGGTCAGCTTTTTCACACAACCGAAAGGACGGGTAGCAACATGCGACCGCTCATCATCATGCATGGCGAGAACATCGACTGGTGCCATACCGTCATCAGAATGCTGATGTATCTTGTGGGCGTTGCAGTACTGGCACTCGGTATGAGTCTCCAGACGGCATCCGGCCTGGGCGTCGCCGCGCTCACGTGCTTTGCCACAACCCTATCCATGCTCACTGGCAAGACGCTCGGCTTTTGGATCACCGCAACCTACGTCGCCTACATCGTGGCGCAATTAGCCATCTTGCGAAGCGAGTTCCAGCCGCGCATCCTGCTCGAGTTGTTCTTCTCAACGCTGATTGGCGGCTTGACCGACCTCTTCATGGCGGTCAACCCACTGCATCCCACGGCACTCCCCACACAGATTGCGACCATGCTGCTCTCCCTCGCTGTCACCGCATTTGGCGTAAGTCTCGTCGTCAACATGGGCGTTGTCCCCAACGCGCCCGACGGCTTGGTGCAAGTCATTGCCGAAAAGCTTAAACGCCGCTTTGGTGACGTAAAAGTCGTGTTTGACTGCTCACATGTCGCCGCCTCGCTCGCGTTGTCGCTGATCTTTATGTACAACCTGGGCGGCTTTGGCGTCACGACCGCCATCTCGGCACTGTTCCTGGGCCATGTCATCAACGTCGCCAACAAGCTGTTCGCCCAGCGCTTTATCCGCGCGGCATTTGGAAAATAGCACCACCGCAAAACCCGCGAGTAGCGCTTACTTTGCTATATCTCACTATACTTTGCTATATCTTGCTATACTTTGTTATATCTTGCTATATCTTGAGCAAAGGTGGCTCACATGCAAACAAACCCTTTTAAGCCCACAGCAGGTAAAACACCTCCCACGATTATCGGCCGCGAAGATGTGCTCGAAGAATTCAATGAGGGCCTCGCCAACGGGCCTGGTGCCCCGGGGCGCCTAATGCGCATAGCCGGCGTCCGTGGAACGGGCAAGACGGTCCTCCTTGACGAGTGCTCACGTTTGGCGCAAAGCCGTGGCTGGACGGTCATAAAAGAGGTCGCAACCGAGGGACTTTGCCAACGCATTCTCGAACAGCTGCAGCCCAAATTCCAGGCCAAACACGCCAGATTTGAGCCCACCGTAGCTGGCATATCCATCGGCAGCATAGACATTGAGCGAATCGGTCCATCGCTACGCGACGCCATGAGACAGACAATATCCAAGAATGAAAATGGCCTGCTCATCACTCTCGACGAGGTTCAAGACGCAGAGCTCGATGAGGTCCGAACGCTCTCCATTGCGATTCAGCAGGTTATCGGCGAAGACCTTGATATCGCCTTTGTTTTTGCTGGGCTGCCTTCGATGATTGAAAGCATCATCAACGGAAAGACACTTGCGTTTTTGCGCCGCGCCCTCCCCTTTGATCTGAAGGCTGTGGCAGTAACCGAAGTGTCGTACTCCCTCGAGGAAACCATTGAAGCGTCTGGCATGGAGTTGCAGCCAGGTATTGCCGGCCAACTTGCCGAGGCAACGCAAGGCTATCCTTTCATGATCCAACTCGTTGGATACTACGCATGGCAGTTGGCAAGACGCGCACATACAGCGATTATTGGAGAAGAAGAAGCCGAGCGTGGCATTGCAACGGCACGCGAACGCTTCTGCGCCATGGTGATTGAGCCCGCGCTGCAGCGCATTCCGCCCACGTGCATCGCTTATCTGCTGAGCATGGCGTCTTTGGGGCAGACGAGCTCGACTAGCATGGTTGCCGATGGCCTAAACAAAACGCCTCAACAGGTGAGCTCCGTCCGCAGCCGCCTGTTAAGAGAATCGATTATCGAGGCTCCCTCGTACGGCAAGGTCTCATTTGCCATCCCCTACATGCGCAATTACCTCTACGAACACAAAGCCGAACTGGAAGTTGAACTGTAGAAGCGGTAACTGCCCTGCAAGACGAAAACCGTTTTCGTGCGGATTTATAGCAGACGCAAACGGTTTTCGTCTTGATTTGCGTACGGAATTAAGACGTAAATTGCGCTTTCGTACGCTTATTACCAGACGCAAATTGTTTTCGTCCGGCCATGCGTCCCCAATCTTGACGAAAAGAGCCCCGAGCTCGTATTGAACTGCATCCCAATTCTTGGACGGGCTAATTAGCGGCCTACTGGAGTGGGTATGATGAATTGGACACCTAGTTAAGAGCGAAAGGTGCTCAAGATGACCCAAAGAAGAAAGCGATACGACAGGCAGTTCAAGGTCTCGGCGGC
>UQUL01000011.1 GCA_900544235.1 uncultured Collinsella sp. | reverse complement strand
CATACGAGAGTACTACGCGTCTCGTGGGCTCGGAGATGTGTATAAGAGACAGATGGAGAGCTTCCCGCTGCCGGCAAAGGTGATTCAGCACGCACTCGACCTGGGCGCCAGCGAGATTGTCCTATCCGTCGATCCCGTTGAGGAGGCATAAACCATGAGCAAGAACGCGATCGAAACGCTGCAGTTCAACTGCACGACCTGCCCATCCGAATGCCTTCTGACCGTTGAAGTCGAGCGCAACGCCGATGGCCACGTTGCGGCGGCACGCTCCGTGACCGGCAATAGCTGCCCGCGCGGCGATAAGTTCGCGCATCAGGAGCTCACCTGCCCCATGCGCGTGCTCACGACGACCGTGGCCGTCTCCGGCGGCGACGAAGCCCTGCTCCCCGTGCGCACCGCCGAAGCCATCCCGCTAGAACTCCACGCCCAAGCCATGGACCTTATCCGAGGCCTAGTCGTCAACGCCCCCATCCGCATGGGCGACGTCGTGCTAGAGAACCTCCTAGACACCAACATCAGCCTAATCGCCAGCATGAACATCGACCGAGCCCAAGTAGCTAATTAGGGACGGGGCACTTTTAGCTACTCCACCATCCACCCCGCCCTCCTCCGCAGTTGCGGTGAAATACGGACTGTTTTATGGCTTCAGGCCGCTAAACAGTCCGTATTTCACCGCAACTTATGAGGGCCGCATGGGATGCAAAGGAGTGTCCCAAGGTGCCGGCATAAAAGGAACGTCCCCAACTGCCGGGCTTGGGATACCATGGTGGCACCCTAGCGAAAGGACGATGTATGGCACATGTCGATGACCAGCGTGTGGCGCGCGTGCTCGATGCGCTCGAGGCTCAGCACCCCGGCGCGCAGCTGCTTGTGAATGACCCATGGTCGATTTATTACCTGACCGGCTTTTATGCCGATATGTTCGAGCGTTTTTGCGGCGTTCTGCTCGCACGCGATACCGAGCCCGTGATCTTGGTCAATGCGCTACACCAACTGCCGGAGTATGACAATGCCCGCGTCGCCTATCACACCGACAACGACGTCGTGGCCGACGCCATCGTTCGTGAGGTCGATCCGAACAAACCACTCGGCATCGACACCGTCATGCGTTCCGGCTTTTTGATGCCCCTCATGGATCGTCACGCCGCGAGCGAGTTCTTCCTGGGCGACTTTGCCGTCACCGCCGCACGCACCTACAAAGACGCTACCGAGCAGGAGCTGATGCGCGCGTCCTCTACCGCCAACGACGCCGTGATGGCCGACGCCATCAAGCTCGTCCATGAAGGCGTGACGGAGCGCGAAATTGCCGATCAGATGCTCGGTCTGTACCGCAAGCACGGCTGCGAGGGCTTTAGCTTTCCGCCCATCGTGAGCTTTGGCGCCAACGCCGGCGACCCGCACCACGAGCCCGACGATACGGTACTCAAGCGCGGCGACGTGGTGCTGTTCGACATTGGCGGACGCCATCGCAACTACTGCTCGGACATGACGCGCACGTTCTTTTGGGGCGAGCCGGACGAGGAGACGGCGCGCATCTACGACATCGTGCGCCGTGCCAACGAGACCGCCGAGGCGCTCATCGCACCGGGCGTGCGCATGTGCGACCTGGACCGTGCCGCGCGCGACGTAATTGAGGATGCGGGCTATGGACAGTACTTTACGCATCGCCTGGGACACTCGATCGGCCTGCAGGACCACGAGCCGGGAGACGTCTCGCTCGTCAACGAGCAGGTTGTAGAGCCTGGCATGACGTTCTCTATCGAGCCGGGAATCTACCTCCCCGGCCGCACCGGCGTCCGCATCGAGGACCTGGCCCTGGTTACCGAGTCCGGCGTCGAGATTCTCAACGCCTACACCCATGATCCGGTCCGCCTAGACTAGGCAATGCGGCAAAGGGGCAGCCCTTTGCCGCATCCTGACAACGCTTCGCCATAAAAACGGCCTATCTACTACGTTTAACCCGTACAGGTCGACCATAACCGGCTTTTCGCAAAATCCGCAAGCCGTCTACCTGCGGTTTTGATTTCACGATTTTCCGTGTGGTCGAGGGTGACCAGTCAAACGTAGTAGATAGCCCCATTTCGTGGCAAGCGAGTCAACTCGGGGCACAGGGCAGCTAAAAAAGCCCCGTCCCAAATAGACTGCTTTTGAGTTGCGGTGAAATACGGACTGTTTGGGGCTCCTGGCTTGTAAAACAGTCCGTATTTCACCGCAACTGATGAGGGGATGGGTTAACGGAGCAAGCCGGCCACTTCGCCGGCTAGGGTGATGGTGCCGGCTGCTACGAAGGGCTCGCCCGCGGCCTTGAAAGCTGCAAGGGCCTCGGGCACCCTCTGGTATACGCCCGCGAGCTTATCGGCGTCCACCAGGGCGGCGAGCTCCTCTGCCGGCAGGGCGCGATCGGAATCGGTCTGGGTTACGACCACACGCGGGAAGGCCGGAATCAGAACATCGACAATACCGGCCACATCCTTGTCGGCCAGTGCGGCGCACAGCAGCGTGGGGCGATTCTCGACGCACGGATCGATCTCGTCCAGCGCGTTCACAAAGTTCTCGCAGCTCTGAGGGTTATGGCAGGCATCAATCAACTTGAGCGGATCAGTTCCCAGCACATCAAATCGTCCCGGCGTGGGGCAGCCCATAAGCGACGCATCGAGCTTGTCATGATCGAGCTCGTGACCCAGATACCCCTCGCACAGCATAATCGCGCACGCAGCATTCTGCGGCTGATACGCCGGCTTAACCATGCTAGACGTATAGATGGCACGCGGCGTAGTGCAGCTAAACTCAACCGTGTCGCCCACATGCGCCGGCACCTTAGTCATGGCGTGACTTACCACGAGCGGCACGATGCCGCACTCGCGGCAGCGGGCATCCATCACGCGCTGAACGCTCGCCTCGTGCGTGCCCTCGCCCAAAACAACCAAGCGCCCGGGTTTGATAACCGCAGCCTTCTCCCCCGCAATGGCCTCGAGCGTGTCGCCCAAAATACGTGTGTGATCGAGCCCAATGCCCGTAATGGCAACGGCGACGGGATCGGTAGCACTCGTGGCGTCCCAACGTCCGCCCATGCCAACCTCGAGCACGGCAACATCCACCGCGGCCTCGGCAAACACGACAAGTGCGGCAGCCGTCAGCAGGTCAAACGGCGTAATAGTATAGGCGCGCTCCCCCGCCGTCACACGACGGGCATTCACTCGATGCCCCGCCTCAACAGCGGCCGAAACGCCACGGGCAAAGGCCTCGTCGCTCACAACGCGCCCATCAACCTCCATGCGCTCGGGATAGCGCACCAGCTGCGGCGACGTATACAGCGCGGTCTTGAGCCCCTCACCACGAAGAATGGCAGCCGAAAAACGCGTAGTCGAAGTCTTTCCATTGGTGCCGGCAACCTGAATGCAATCGAAGTACTCGTCCGGACGCCCCAGCTCATCGAGCATATCGACAACCGTCTCAAGCAGAGGACCAGCATCCCCAGAAATCCGCCCCGTATCAGCAGCCAGCCCAACAGCCTCATCAAACGAAAGCGACTCAAACGAGAAAGGAACGACATACGACCCAGAACGCTTAGCCATAACCCAAAGTCCCCTCAACATAAAAAGAGGCCCGAATCAACAACGAGCCCCTCCCATTCAAAATATCAGCCAAACACCGCTTTGCAGCGAGATCAAGGCCACAACCAAGTGGCCCTACCAGGCAGCGGACGCCACCGTAACCGCTATGGGAGCGGTTTGGGGCTTTGCTCGATACAAGTTCCGCACGAGCCGAAGGCCACTTAATGTGGCCTTCGTGCGAGCAGGACTGTTCGCAGTAGCGAGCAATGCCCCAAACCGCGCCCCACAGTCCACCTTACGAGAAGTCAGCAACCTGCGAGTTCAGCGCCGCCAGGATCTCCTTGAGCTCTGCTGCACGGTCCCTCTTCTTCTGGACCACCGCGGGCGCGGCCTTGGCCACGAAGCCCTCGTTGGCGAGCGTCTTCTCGCAGCCGGCGAGCTCCTTCTGCGCCGCGGCGATCTCCTTCTCCAGGCGCGCCTTCTCGGCCGAAAGGTCAACCTTGCCCTCGAGCACCACAAAGACCTCGACGCCGCTGTCGACCACGGCAATGCTCGCGGCCGGCTTCTCAACGTCGGTGCCCATGACCAGCGAGGCGGTGTTGGCCAGCGGCTCAATCGTGGAGCGCAGGCTCTCGAGCTTCTCGATATCCTCGGCGCCGGCGCGCACGACCACGTCGAGCTCGGCCTTGGGGCTCAAGCGATAGCGCGAACGCGTGGCGCGGGCGGCGGACACAACGGTACGGCACAGCTCAAACGCGCGCTCGGCAGGCTCGTCGACGTACTTGGCGTAGTCGGCGGGCTCGGGCCACTTGGCGATCATGAGCGCCTCGGCGCGGTTCACGTTGCCCTCGGCGTCCAGGTCGAGCACGCTCGCCGGCATGTTGTCCCAGATCTCCTCGGTGACAAACGGCATAAGCGGGTGCATCAGGCGAATGGAGGTGTCAAGCACAAAGATCAGATTGCGCTGCGCCTGAAGACGGCCCTCGCCCTTCAGGCGGGCCTTAGTAACCTCGACGTACCAGTCACAGACTTCGTTCCAGAAGAACTGCTGCACGCCGCGGGCCATGTCGCCAAAGGTGTAGTTCTCAATACCCTCGGTGACCATCTTCACGGCCTTTGCCAGACGGCTGAACATCCAGGCGTCGGCCGGCGTCTCCACGACGGGCTCGCCGGGCGTGTAGCCCTCCATGTTCATGAGCAGGAAGCGGCTGGCGTTCCAGATCTTGGTCACAAACGACTTGGCCTGCTCGGTACGCGGGCTGTCGATGAGCTTCTTGGTCTTCTTGTCGATGTTCGCGTCGAACTTGACGTCCTGGTTGTTGGTGCAGAGCGTCAGCAGGTTGTAGCGCATGGCGTCGGCGCCGTACATGCCAATGAGATCCATGGGGTCAACGCCGTTGCCCTTGGACTTGGACATGCGGCTGCCGTCCTTGGCAAGAATCGTCGGGTAGATGACGACGTCCTTAAACGGCACCTCGTCCAGGAAGTACAGCGAGCTCATGACCATACGGGCGACCCACAGCGCGATGATGTCGCGCGCGGTGACGAGCGCCGTCGTGGGATGATGTCCCTCGAGCAGCTCCGGCTTTTGCGGCCAGCCCTGCGTGGCAAAGGTCCACAGCTGCGAGCTGAACCAGGTATCCAGCACGTTCTCGTCCTGATGCACGTGGTGGCCGCCGCACTTGGGGCACACGTCGGTGTCCTCGGTAAGGGCGTCCTCCCAGCCGCAGTCCTCGCAGTAGAACACGGGGATGCGGTGGCCCCACCACAGCTGGCGGCTGATGCACCAGTCCTTAAGGTTCTCCATCCAGGTGGTGTAGGTCTGCGTCCAGCGCGCGGGGTGGAAGGTAACCTTACCGGAGTTAACGGCGTCAAGCGCCGGCCCCTTGAGCTTGTCAACGGCCACAAACCACTGCTCGGACAGCCACGGCTCAAGCGCGGCGTCGCAGCGGTAGCAGTGCATGACGGAGTGATCAAGGTCCTCGACGTGATCGAGCAGGTCGTGCTCCTCAAACCACTTGATGACGGCCTCGCGGCACTCGTCGCGGTTCATACCGGTGAACTCGCCGTAGCCCTCGACGACCACCGCGTGCTCGTCGAAGATGTTGATCTGCGGCAGGTCGTGGGCCTGACCCATGGCGTAGTCGTTGGGGTCGTGAGCAGGCGTTACCTTGACGAAGCCAGAGCCGAAATTGGCGTCGACATGCCAATCCTCAAAGATGGGGATCTCGCGGTCGACGATGGGGAGCTTGACGGTCTTACCCACAAAGGCGGCCTTCTCGGGGTCCTTCGGGGAGACAGCGACGCCCGTGTCGCCGAGCATGGTCTCGGGGCGCGTGGTGGCGACGACGATGTAGTCCTGGCCGTTGACCGGCTCGGTCAGCGGGTAGCGCAGGTGCCACAGGTGGCCCTTCTCGTCCTTGTACTCGGCCTCGTCGTCCGAGATGGCGGTGGTGCAGTTGGGGCACCAGTTGACGATGCGCTTGCCGCGGTAGATCAGGCCGTCGTGGTACCAATCGCAGAAGACCTTGCGCACGGCCTGTGCGTAATCCTCGTCCATGGTGAAGCGCTCGTTGTCGAAGTCGACGGAGCAGCCCATGCGCTTGATCTGCTCGACGATGATGCCGCCGTACTCGTGGGTCCAGTCCCAGCAGGCGTCGACAAACTTGTCGCGACCGATCTCCAGGCGGCTGATGCCCTCGCTCTTGAGCTTCTTGTCGACCTTGGTCTGCGTGGCGATACCGGCGTGGTCGGTGCCGAGCACCCAGCGCGTGGACTTGCCGCGCATGCGGGCCATACGAATGATGGCGTCCTGGATGGAGTCGTCGGTGGCGTGACCCATGTGGAGCTTGCCGGTCACGTTGGGAGGCGGAATGGTGACGGTGCAGTCGCCCACGCCCTCACGGCGCTTGTAGTAGCCGCCGTCGAGCCACTTCTGCAGGATCGCCGGCTCGTTGGTCGACGGATCGTAGTTCTTGGGCATTTCTTCCATATATCTCTCCCTGTCCCGTCGGCGTGTCCGCCTGCTTGGTTTTCGCTCGGTCAGGTCCTGACTCGCACGAAGAGCACATTAAGTGCTCTTCGGCTCGTGCGGAATCTACGAAAACCAAGCAGGCGGACACGCCTTAGGTATCGATTACTTCAGTCTGAAGGTACTAACTTGACAATCTCACAGAATAGCACAGGCATACCTGCCGAAAAGGGACAGGTTTATTTTGGTAGGTTTTATCAGGGGAAACGACATTTGCCCATATAAAACCGACCAAAATAAACCTGTCCCTAAATGGCAGGCCCCGCGGTGGTTGCCGCGGGGCCTAAATTCAAGCTATTTACCCGTAGATGCGCTGGGGCTGTTCTTCGCCCTTTACGGAGGCTTCGGTCACGATGACCTTGGAAACGCCCTCCTCGCTGGGCAGGTCGAACATCGTCTGCTGCAGCACGTCCTCGCAGATGGAGCGTAGGCCGCGGGCGCCGGTCTTGCGGGCGAGCGCCATGCGGGCGATCTCGTGCAGGGCCGCGTCCTCAAACTCAAGCTCAACGTCCTCGAGCTGGAACATCTTACGGTACTGGCGCACCACGGCGTTCTTGGGCTCGGTCAGGATCGACACCAAGTCGTCTTCGTCAAGCGCCTGCGTCTGGGTAACGACGGGCGTACGGCCCACGAACTCGGGGATCATGCCAAAGGCGTTGAGGTCCTGCGGGAGCACCTGACGCAGCAGGTCGTTCTCGTCGACCGAGGTGGGGCCGGCGATCTCAGAGTTAAAGCCCACACCCTTGTTGCCCACGCGATCGGCGATGATCTTGTCCAGACCCACAAAGGCACCACCGCAGATGAACAGGATGTTGGTCGTGTCGATCTGTAGCAGCTCCTGCTGGGGATGTTTGCGACCGCCGGTGGGCGGAACGCTTGCCACCGTGCCCTCAAGAATCTTAAGCAGCGCCTGCTGAACACCCTCGCCCGAAACATCGCGGGTAATAGAGAGGTTCTCGGCCTTTCGGGCGATCTTGTCGATCTCGTCCACGTAGATAATGCCCACCTGCGCGCGCTCAATGTCGCCATCGGCAGCATTGATGAGCTTGAGCAGGATGTTCTCCACGTCCTCGCCCACATAACCGGCCTCGGTGAGCGCGGTGGCATCGGCGATGGCAAACGGCACCTCGAGGATGCGCGCAAGCGTCTGGGCGAGCAGGGTCTTACCGGTACCGGTGGGACCGAGCAGCAGGATGTTGGACTTGGCGAGCTCTACCTCGTCCATATCATTGTCGAGCTGCGAGTCCAAGCCGTCGTCAAAGGCAGACACCGCGGCGCCGCCCTCGATCACGCGGCGATAGTGGTTGTACACGGCCACCGACATGGCCCGCTTGGCGTCCTCCTGGCCCATGACATAGGCCGAAAGCTCGTCATAGATCTCGTGCGGCGTCGGCACGTGCGTAATGACCTGGCGGTCGTCCTCGAGCTCAAAACCCTCGGTCTCGGGGTCCACGGCGGGCTGGGATGCAGCCTGGCCGTGGTCGTTGAGGAAGCCCGGCAGCTTGCCGTTGCGGGCAGCGTCCATAAAGTCCGAAGCCAGTGACTCCTCCAAAATCTCGGAGCAGGCGGCGACGCACTCGTCACAGATAAAGATGTTGGTCGGACCCTTTACGAGGCGACGGACCTGGCCCTGCTCTTTTCCGCAGAAGGAGCAGCGGATGGGGTTGCCGTTCTCGTCAAAGTTGTCCTGCATGTTACCTGCCATCCTAGGCGTCCTTCGCGGCCAGATCGCGCGAGGTGACGATACGGTCGATCAGACCGTAGTCGAGGGCCTCAGCAGCGGTCAGGTAGTTGTCGCGCTCGGTATCGGCCTGGACCTTTTCGATGGGCTGGCCAGAGGCGTCGGACAGGATCTGGTTGAGCTCGCGGCGAGTCTTCTTGATCTCCTCGGCCACGATCTCGATCTCGGTCTGCTGACCCTGGGCACCGCCGCTGGGCTGGTGAATCATGACCTTGGAGTGCGGCAGGCAGAAGCGCTTGCCCTTGGCGCCGGCCGAAAGCAGCACGGCGGCCATGGACGCGGCCATACCGACGCAAATGGTGGAGACCTGCGGCTTAATGAAGTTCATGGTGTCCAGAATCGCCAGGCCGGAGTAGACCTCGCCGCCAGGCGAATTGATGTAGAGCGAGATATCCTTCTCGGCATCCTGGCTCTCAAGATGCAGCAGCTGGGCAACGACCAGGTTGGCGCTGACGGAGTTGATCTCCTCGCCCAAGAAGATGATGCGGTCGTTGAGCAGACGCGAATAGATATCGTAGCTGCGCTCGCCGCGCGGCGTCTGCTCGATAACGTATGGCACGAGGGCGGAATCGAACTTAGCGATCATACGCATCTCCATTTCTCTTATGGACCAATAGTGGTTCTAGACAAACGTACGGTGCCCGCATGCTATGCATTGGCTGGCACCGTACGAAGCAACCGGATAACCGGCTTATAACTTTACCCCATCACGGGCGCATCCATGCGCTCGCGGAAAAGGTGGCGAGAATTACTCGGCGTCCTTGGCGGTCTCGTCGACCTCGGTCACCTTGGCGTTCTCGACCAGGTGGTCGACGGCCTTGGAGCGACGGATGGACTCGCGGACAGCAGGCATACGGCCATCGGCGATAAACTCGGCCTTGGAAGCCTCGACGTCCTTGACGCCGGCCTTCTCGAACTCGGCGTTGATGTCGTCCTCGGTGACCTCGATCTTGAGCTCACGAGCGAGGGCGTCGAGCGCCAGGGACTCGCGGGCAACGTCGTTGGCCTGCTTGTGAAGGTCGCCGACGAACTGCTCCATGGTCAGGCCGGAAGCCGGCAGCCAGGTGTCGAGGGTCATGCCGCGGGCAGCGAGGTTGGACAGGAAGTTCTGGCCAAGCTCCTCAAAGACGGACTGCTCATAGTCGGCGTCCATCTCGTCGAGCTGCAGGCGCTCGGCGAGAGCGGCGACGCAACGGTTCTCCTTCTCGGCCGGGAGGCGGGAAGCCTTGTCCTGCTCGATCTCGAGCTTGATGGCGTCGCGCATAGCGTCGATGCTGTCGAAGCCAAAGTCGGACTTGACGAGCTCGTCGGTGAGCTCGGGGGTGTTGCGGACCTTAATGCCCTTGACGGTGACCTCGACGGTGTGGGTCTCGGCCTCCTCGCCCTCCTCGACCTCGTCGGTCCAGGTGACGGTCTTGACGTCGTCAACGTTAGCGCCGATCAGGGCCTCGTTGAACTCCTTGGGGTTGCTGTCGCTACCGGCGATGAGCATACGGCCCTCGGCGGCAAAGTTGTCGGCGTTCTCGACGGCCTTTAGGTCGACGGTGACGTAATCCTCGGCCTCGACGGCGCGACCCTCGACGTCCTCGAAGGTGGCACGGTAGTTGAGGAGCATCTCGACCTGGTTGTTGATCTCGGACTCGGTGACCTCCGCAGGGGGCATCTCGATCTCGACAGCGTCGAAGGAGGAGAGCTCAGCGGCGGGACGCAGGGAGAACTCGACGGTGTAGGTGTAGTCCTCGTGATCCTTGGCGAGGTCGAGCTCCTTGTAGTCACCGTTCTTGGTGGGGACGATGTCCAGCTCGTTGAGGACGGCGGGCTCGTTGGCGGCGATCAGGTCGTTGGTGGCCTGAGCGAGGGTAGCCTCGGCGCCAAGAGCGGAGTCGATGACCGGACGGGGGGCCTTGCCGGCACGGAAGCCCGGGAAGCGGTACTTCTTGGCGGTGTCCTTGTAGGCCTTCTTGATCGCGGCGTCGACGTCGGCGGCCGGGATGGTGACCGTAGCGGTGAGCTTGGCGTCCTTGACGTCAGAAGCGGTGATGTTCAACACGTTCCTCCTCATACTGCCCAGCTTATCTGAGGTGCTGGTACCTTTATGCAACAAAGTGTCGCGACGGCCGAAGCCGACGCAGGTGCGATGGTGCGGGCGAAAGGACTCGAACCTTCACGGGAATCCCACCAGAACCTAAATCTGGCGCGTCTACCAATTCCGCCACGCCCGCATGAGCGCACAGACTAGGAATGATAGCAGATACGAACGACAAGCGCACGCACACCTTTTACAAGCTCACGACCTCACCACGAGTGCAGAAGGCAGGGCGAGTTGCCCCGCCCCGCCAATTACGACTTGTACGACTTGTTCGCCGACCCGCTACTCCCCCAGCAGGGCCTTCTCGGGCGTGATCGGCAACGAGCGCACCTGGTGGCCGGTGGCGTGCGCCACGGCCGAGGCAACGGCGGCGAGCGGCGTGTTGATGACGACCTCGCCGATCGACTTGGCGCCAAACGGGCCCGTCGGCTCGTAGCTCGGCTCAAAGGCCACGCGAATGCTGCCGATATCCAGGCGCGTGGGCAGCTTGTAGCTCATAAAGTTGCCGGTGCGCAGACGGCCGCGCTCATCGTGCTCGACGATTTCGTAGAGCGCATGGCCGATGCCCTGGGCAATGCCGCCCTCAGCCTGGACGCGCGCGAGTGCCTCGTTGATAACGGTGCCGCAGTCGACAGCCGCCGCGTAGTCCACAACGGTCACCTTGCCGGTGGCCTTGTCGACCTCGACCTCGGCGATGCCGGCCATAAACGGCGGAGGCGAAACGGGCAGGCAGGCAGAGGCGTGCGAGGTGAGCGCGTCGCCGCCCGCGATATTCTTGACGCACAGGTTGGCAAAGTCGCGCAGCGTGAGGTAGCGGTTCTGTTCGCGCGCGGCACGCTCGTCGGACAGGCGCACGTACTGGCCATCAAAGACCACGTCGGCGGCGTCCGCGTCCCACATCTGGGCGGCCTTGGCGCAAATCTTCTCGCGCAGCTCGGTCGCGGCGTTCTTGGCGGCAAGGCCCGTCACATAGGTACCGGAGCTCGCGTACGAGCCGGCGTCGAACGGCGACACGTCGGTGTCCACGCCGCGCACCACGATCAGCGAGCTGTCAACGCCCAGCTCCTCGGCGGCAATCTGCGCCAGGATCGTGTCGACGCCCATGCCGTTATCGGTGGCGCCGGTGCCGATGGTAATGAAGCCGTCCTCTTCCAGGCGCATGTCGATGCCGGCGATGTCCACGTTGGAGATGCCCGAGCCCTGCATGGTGAGCGCGCAGCCCAGGGCGCGCACGCGGTCGCCAAGGTCCACGGCCAGCGGCTTGTCGCGCCAACCGATCATGTCCATCGCGCGCAGCAGGCAGCGGTCGAGCGCGCAGGCGTTGAGCTTCTCGTTGTAGTACTGCGGCATGGTCTCGCCCTCGCGCACGATGTTCTTAAGGCGCAGGTCGGCGGGGTCCATGTGCAGCATGTCGGCGAGCTCGTTGACGGCGCTCTCCACGGCAAACTGGCCCTGGGTGGCACCGTAGCCGCGATACGCGCCGCCGCGGTTGGTGTTGGTGTAGACGGCGTCCCAGCTAAAGCGGCTCGCCTTCACATGGTTGTAAATCGGCAGGCTCTTGTGGCCCGAAAGGCCGATCGTCGTGGTGGCATGCTCGCCATAGGCGCCGGCGTTGGACAGCGTGTGCAGGTCGATGGCCGTGATGGTGCCGTCGTTCATGGCGCCCAGCTTAACGGTCATCTGCATCTGATGGCGCGAGTTGCCCGCGGTGATGGTCTCCTCGCGGGAGTAGCAGCAGTAGCTCGGACGACCGGTCTGCTGCGTCACGAACGCCACGAAGATCTCGCAGCAGCCCGTCTGCTTGGAGCCAAAGCCGCCGCCGATGCGCGGCTTAATGACCTGCACCTGCGACTGTGGGATATCGAGCGACTGCGCGACCATGCGGCGCACGTGGAAGGGCACCTGCGTAGAGGTGGTCACCGAGATGCGGCCGAAGGCGTCGGTCATCGCGAAGGCGCGGAAGGTTTCCATGGGCGCGGTCTGCGTGGCCTGGCTGGTGTAGGTGCGGGTGAACACGATGTCGCTCTGGGCGAACGCCTCGTCAAGGTTGCCAAAATCGCTGGTACCGCTGCACACCAGGTTGCGGGACACGTCGCCGCCCTGCGGGAACATAAAGGTCACGTCGCCCTCGGGGTGGACCACGATGTCGTTATCGAGCGCCTGGGTAAAGTCGAGCAGCGGCTCGAGCACCTCGTAGTCGACCTTGATGAGCTTGAGTGCCTTGTCGGCGGCCTCCTCGGTCTCGGCGGCGACAATCGCCACCTCCTCGTTTTGGTAGCGCACGAGGTTCTCGAGGATCAGGCGGTCGTAGGGACTCGGCTGCGGATAGCTCTGGCCGGCGATGGTAAAGCGGCGCTTGGGTACGTCCTCGTAGGTGTAGACGCCCACGACGCCGGGCACCTTCAGGGCGCGCGACGTATCGATGGAGCGGATCTTGGCGCGGGCATAGGGGCTGCGCTTGAGCTTGACAATCAGGGCGCCGGCGGGCACCAGGTCGCCCGTGTAGACGGGACGGCCCTCGAGCAGGGCCTTCGAATCCTTCTTGGGCTGCTTATGGGTGATTTGCTTGTAGGTGATGCCGTCGCAGCTGGTGTCATTGACCGGCAGCTCGGGCATCTCAAAGCCCACCTGCACGCCGGACTCGTTAAGGAAGCGCACAATGGCGCGCAGCTGGCTCTCGTAGCCGCTGCAGCGGCAGAGGTTGCCGGCGAGCTGGCGCGAGAGCTCCTCGCGCGTGGCGACGAGGCTCGGGTCCTCCTTGGCGGCGCGGGCGAGTGCCAGCACGTTCATGATGAGGCCGGGGGCGCAAAAGCCGCACTGCTCGGCGCCTTCGGCAGCCATAGCGCGGGCAAGCGCCTCGGACTCGGCCTTAAGGCCCTCAAGCGTGGTGATGGTGTGTCCCTCAACACGGGCGGCGGGAACCGAGCAGCTCAGAACTGGGTCGCCGTCGAGCCACACCGTGCACAGACCGCAGTTGGTTGTTTCGCAGGCGCAGCGCACCGACGCGCAACCCTGCTCGCGCAGCAGCGCAAAGAGCATGGTGTCGGGGGCAATCTGAACCTTGACCTTGCGGCCGTTGAGCGTAAAGGAAAGATCGATGAGTTTGGCAGCCATTAGCGCACCTCGCTAGAATCGACGCCGGGCACGCGGCGGCAGGAATACTCGTCCGTGGCGAACTTAGGGACCTGCACGGTCTCGAGCTCGCGGGCAAGCGCGGCCGAAAGCTCGATGCCGGCGGCGCGGCGCACGGCCTGCACGGCAAGCGGCGCCGAGATGCGACGGCGGTACTCGGCCGAGCCCCACAGGTTGGTGCCGTAGCTCAGGGCACGCACGGATGCGGCAAGGGCGCAAAGCTCGTCCTCGGAAGGCTGCTCGCTGGTGAGGCCGCATGCCTCGCCCTGCAGCAGGGTCGCGCGCAGCGGACGGGCACCCACGGTGACATGCCAGCTGTTGTCCCACCAGGCGGCGGTGACGTTTAAGGAGGGGAAGTCGGTCGCGGCCTTGCGCACGGCCTCATAGCTCGCGCGGTAATCGTGCTTAACGACCACGACGTGCTCAATCACGTCACGCACGTAGCCCATGTCCACGAACTCGGCGAGCGGCACGCGGCCGGCCCCTGTCAGCTCAACATACGAATCAAGCGCTAGGAACGCCGAGAGCACGTCCGAAAAGCCAAAGCGGCCGTAGATGCTGCCGCCCAACGTGGCGGTGTTGCGCAGCTGCACGCCCACGATGTCGTGGACGGCGAACTCAAAGACATTGTTGACAAGCGCGTTGAGCTCGGCATGACGCTCGAGCTGGCGCAGGGTGCACATGGCACCGATGCGAAACTCGGTCTCGGTCTCCTCGATCTGATCGAGTCCGCAGGCCGAAAGGTCAATCGCCGTCGCCACGCGACGCGAACCCAGGCGCATCCAGATGCCGCCGCCCACAATCTTGTTGTTGCGGTTCTTCTGTAAGAGCTCATAGGCTTCGGCCGCGTTTCCAACACGGACGTAGGTACCGAACTTGAGCACGTTCTCCCCCATCTCTTCACTTGTCCAGTACTTTTAAGTGTACCAAACGAGGGGCCGCACACCGTTTTAGGACAAAATCCACCCACCCATCCATAACTTGCGGTGAAATACGGACTGATTAGCCGTTCTGGGACGCTAAACAGTCCGTATTTCACCGCAAGTTATGAAGAGTCCTCCGGGATAGAAAAGGCTCCCAGCCGGATAGCTGGGAGCCTCATCACATGCTATGTCGAGCGAAGATTTAGCAGACGCCCTGGGCGAGCATGGCGTCGGCGACCTTCAGGAAGCCGGCGATGTTGGCGCCCATGACGAAGTTGCCCTCCTCGCCGTACTTCTTGGCGGTGTCGTCCACGTTGTGGAACATGCCGCGCATGAGCTGCTCGAGCTTGCCGTCGACCTCCTCGAAGGTCCAGGAAAGGTGCTCGGCATTCTGGCTCATCTCCAGGCCGGACACGAGCACGCCGCCGGCGTTGGCAGCCTTACCGGGCATAAAGGCGACGCCGTTCTCCTGGAAGTAGGTCGTGGCCTCGATGGTCGTGGGCATGTTCGCGCCCTCGCCGACCACCTTGCAGCCGTTGGCGACGAGCGCCTGGGCGTCCTCGAGCAGCAGCGTGTTCTCGCGAGCGCAGGGCAGCGCGATGTCGCAGGGAAGCTGCCACACGCCGCGGCCGTCACCCTCGTGCCACACGGCGTTGGGCTTCTCGTCAACGTACATGGCGAGCGTGACGCCCTTGTCGTGGCCGGAGCGCTTCTTGTTGTAGACATGCTCGAGCACGGTGTAGTCGATGCCGTCGGGATCCTCGACCCAGCCATGGGTGTCGGAGCAGGCCAGCACCTTGCCGCCGAGCTGGGAGACCTTCTGGACCGCGTAGATGGCGACGTTACCGGAGCCGTGAACGACGACGTTCTTGCCCTCGAAGGAGTCGCCGCGGCTCTTGAGGTACTCGTCCACAAAGTAGGCCAGGCCGTAGCCGGTTGCCTCGGTACGGGCGAGCGAGCCGCCAAAGGAGAGGCCCTTGCCGGTGAGGACGCCGGTCCACTCGTTGGTCAGGCGCTTGTACTGACCGAACAGGTAGGCAACCTCGCGGCCGCCAACGCCCAGGTCGCCGGCGGGAACGTCGGTGTTGGGGCCGATGTGGCGATAGAGCTCGGTCATGAAGGACTGGCAGAAGTGCATGATCTCGTTGTTGGACTTGCCCTTGGGGTCAAAGTCGGAGCCGCCCTTGCCGCCGCCCATGGGAAGGGTGGTCAGGCTGTTCTTGAGGATCTGCTCCAGGCCCAGGAACTTGAGCATGCCCAGGGTGACCGTCGGGTTAAAGCGCAGGCCGCCCTTGTAGGGTCCAATGGCAGAGTTGAACTCGACGCGATAGCCGCGGTTGACCTGAACCTTGCCCTGGTCGTCGACCCAGGGAACACGGAACATGACGATGCGCTCGGGCTCGACGAGGCGCTCAAGCAGAGCGGCCTCCTCGTACTCGGGATGGGCGTCGAGCGCCGGCTGGATGGTGCCGAGGATCTCGGTTGCGGCCTGGATGAACTCAGGCTGCTCGGGATAGCGGGCCTTGAGCTCGTCGAGAACTTTCTGCGTATAGCTCATGCTTCCTCCAATTGATGGAAAAGAAAGGTGTCGTTCGCGGCGTACCATGCGCCGCGAGCTTTATCGAGTATGGATAATATCGCACTGTTGCAGCAAAGTTTCGCATAAGCCGACGAGCAGATGTTTCGTTTTGATTACGATGCAGGTAGAAGCGTTTTTGAGTGCCTGACGTGCAAAACCTGTGTTTCAAACCTGTTTCGTCCACGTGTTCCAAACCACCACAAAGGTGCCTGTCCCCAATGTGGTGGTGTTGGTGGTTAGAGGACGAGCTGATGGTAGTCGGCGGGGGTTATGCGGCCTTCGGTGGCAGCGCGGAAGACGGCGAGGGCATCGCCGGAGAACGGCATGGCCCAGCAAAGCCCACAGCCGGCAGTAATGGAGCCCGGCAATGGCATGATGCGCCCGGGCACGCCGGCGGCAAGGCACAGCTGTTCGCATTCCATCACATCGAAAGTGCTGTCGAACGACACGATGATCTTGCGCTCGTGGTCGAGGGCATCGCCGGACGGGCCTTCGCGGTGCGCCTCACGATACGCCGCGGCGGCCGCTTCCTCTTCCGCAGTATGTCCACAGCCACCGCAGCCGCAGGTACAGGGCTCGGAACCATCGCAAGTGCAAGGCTCTCCCGTGTCGGGGCAAATATCGTGAGACATGGCAACTCCAATCGTCTAGGCGAGTAACTCGGCCGCCGCAAACTCCTCGGGCGTATTGACGTTCTCGAAGCAGAGCGTCGAGCCCGCGGCCTTAACGATCTGCGGCTCATCCATATAACCAGCCTGAACTCGATTGATCAGGCAGCGAATGCGCTGGCGGTCGCAGGCGAGCAGCTCATGGGCGACCGGCGCACACGCGTCACGGCGCCAGACGGCGCAAAGCGGCTCAATCCCCCGCTCCTCGCGCGGCACGCACACGTCGAGCGCCTCGGCCTCAGCACGATCGGCAAGCGCGCCGATGAGTTCCGGCGAGACAAACGGCATATCGCAGGCGACAATCGCCACGAGCGGTAGCCGAGCCGCAGCCAGCGAGCTCGCAATGCCGCGCATGGCGCCCGCCGGCCCCTCAAGGTCCGACACTATTCGCGGCACCAGGCCGCCAAACGCGCGCTCCTCAAGATAGGCAAGCTCGCTGGGACGCGAAGTCGTCACGACCAACTCGCCGGCAACTGGCGCCAGCCGACCCAGCACGCGTTCGATGAGCGGCTCGCCGCAAAACGCCATGCGAGCCTTATCGCAGCCCATGCGCGAGGACAGCCCGCCCGCTTGGACGACACAAGAAAGATCGGCACGTCTTACGGTAGTCATACGGCAAAACACCTCCATCGGCATGCTCGAAACCCGGTGCACGAAGCTAAATACAGCCACCGAAATAGCAGCGCTGCGAAAAGCTCGTGCAAAAACAAAACAGCGCCTTTGCGGCACGCAGCAAGACCGCGAGCACAAAAGCGCTGGTAGCGTATGGCGGGAACGTATGTGAATCGAACACATCCAAGACGTTTTGCACGCCTCGCAACGGTTTTGAGGACCGCGGAGCCCACCGGAGCCCATCCGTTCCCAAGTGCGCCGGTATTTTACCAAACCGAAACGGCTCCATCCCAAAAAGACGAGCAAGAAGTTGCGGTGGAATAGTTCCTGTATTTGCTGCCAAAGCCTCCAAATAGGAACTATTTCACCGCAACTGATGGGGCGGGGCCGAGCGGCCCATCTAGCGCAGGGAGCGCAGGCCGCCGGCATCCTTGTCAAGGACTGTGAAGCGCACGGCATCCAGGTGCTCCAAGATGCTGATGGCGCGTTTGCGCGAAACACCAAGGGCCTCGCGCAGAGCGCTCGTGGTGGCAGCACCGCCGGCTGCCTCGATGGCGGCGGCGACGAGCTCACGCGCATGGGCCTCGGCGGCGGCGGACAGGGCAACGTCGCGCTCGACCTTAACGATCGAGCGATTGAGCGAAAGCTCACGCAGGGTGCGCGTCATGGTGTCGCGATCGAGCCGCAACTGCTCGCCCACCTCGGGCAGCGTCGGTGCATCGAGGCCGGCTTTGTCCAGCAAGGCAACGATGCGCTCGCAAGCCTCGTGCACCACGCGCGCCGCGGCGGCAGCGGAGTGCGGGTCGAACACCTCGGCGCCCTCGGAGGCACACACGCCGCGCGAGCAGCCCTCGGAAATCAGGGCTGCGGCAACTGTATCGTCAGCGGTAGGCCACGCAGCATGGGCAACGGCGCCAGGCGTAAAGCCCGTCTCCTTGGGAGACGCCGCATGCATGGCTGACAGGGTCGCCGCCAGTGCATCCATCGCGGCGTCGAGCACCACGGTGTCCGCCAAGAGGTCCGCTTCACCCGCGGCAAGCTTGGAAACGGAGCCCTGCGCCACCAGCCCGCGCAGTGCGGCATCGACCTCGCCGACACCAAGATCCAAAGCCTCGGCAACATCAACCGCCGTAACCGGCAGCGTCTGCAACGCTAGCCAAGCGCCCACACCGCCCGCGATATCGCCGGACTCGAGCGCCGCATACAGCATGCACTCCCCCTCAGTAAGCTCGCGCGAGCGACGGCAGCGCGAAAGCAGCACGCGCCCGCCGCCAATAAGCATAACGGGCGAATACGACAGCACCACGGCATGGTCTCCAGCACGCAGCGGCAACGGTTCCTCCAAGCGTACCTGCACAACTCGCGTCTCGCCCACCGCCATGGGAACCTCGCCCTCCATGAACATGATGCGACCGACTACCTCGGCCGTACCCGCCATCACGTGCACACGCGCACCCGACTCGAGCACACGCGGCTTGGCTCCCTCGCGACCCAAATACGTAAACGACATCATAAAGCGCAACGTCTGACCAAAGCGGTCCGCCACGCCCAGCATCTCGCCACGATCAAGCGCCGCGACACCATCGCCCACCAAGTTGAGCGCCACACGCTGTCCGGGCAGTGCTCGCGGCGTATCGCCATGCACCTGAATCCCGCGGACACGGCAGACCGTACGCGACGGCAAAGCCATCAGCTCGTCGCCCACCGCAACCGGCGCATCGTGCAGCGTTCCCGTCACGACGGTGCCGACGCCCTTGATCGTAAAGCAGCGGTCAATCGGCAGGCGCGGCGCGGCATCGCTTCGCTCGGCACGGTCGCGACAGGAATCCCAGCAAGCGGCAACCTGCTCGTCGAGCGCAACCAGCAGGTCATCGATTCCCGCGCCGGTCTTGGACGACACAGGCACGATCGGCGCATCCGCAAACACAGTGCCCGACAAAAAGTCATCGACATCGAGCTCGGCAAGCTCGGTCATCTCGGCATCGGCCAGGTCGCACATCGTCAGCGCGACCACCATATGCGTAACGCCCAGCAGCTCCAGCACATGCACGTGCTCGCGGGTCTGCGGCATCACGCCCTCGACGGCCGAAACCACCAGCACGGCCACGTCGATACCCGTGGCGCCCTGCACCATGGCGCGCAAGTAATGCGCATGGCCCGGCACGTCGACCAGGCCAACAATCTTGCCACTTGGCAGCGCCAGCTCGCCAAAGCCCAGCTCCACGGTCATACCGCGACGGCGCTCAACCTCCAGACGGTCGGGATTCTTGCCGGTCAGCGCCTCGATCAGCGCCGACTTACCGTGGTCGACGTGGCCCGCCGTGCCAACGATAACGGGACACTCCACCAGCGCTTGAACCTCACTCATCGTGCAACCGCCTTCTCAACGCACGCGACGAGCGTCGATGCCGCCGTCTCGATATCGCGGTCGCCCACGAGTGTGCGCACATCAAACAAAATGCGGTCGTGCGAGGCGCGCGTGACGACCGGCGTATCGAAATCTTGGACGAGCGAGCGCTTGAGCGCGTCGAGGGACAGGCGCCCGTCGACCGGGCAGACGGCCACGCACATCGTGGGCAGCTCCACGGTAGGCAGCGAACCGCCGCCGGGAGTCGACGACTCCTCGACGATTTCCACCTGCACGGCACACGGGCAACCAGCCTTATCGAGGCCCGCCACCATCAGCTCGCGCAGCTTGCGTGCGCGACGCTCCAGATGAGCCTGCGGAAGCGTGAGCATGTTGAGCACCGGCACCTCACGATGGGCCACATCCGCCCCATCCATGTAAATGCGCAGTGTAGCCTCGAGCGCCGCCAGTGCGAGCTTTCCCGGACGCAGGGCACGCATAAGCGGATGCGATCCGCAGGCCTGGACCAGATCGCGACGACCCATGATGATGCCCGCCTGTGCGGCACCGAGCAGTTTATCGCCCGAGCACGACACAATATCGAGCCCCGCCGAAACTGAAGCCGGCGTGGGCTCCTCACCGCCGCGCACCAGGATGTCATCGGGCAAAAGCGCGCCCGACCCCTGGTCCTCGTAGAACAGCAGGCCATGCTTGTGAGCAAAAGCCGCAAGCTCCCGAGAACCCACCTCCTCGTGAAAACCCTCGATGCGATAGTTGGAAGGATGAACCTTGAGGATCATCGCCGTATCGGGCGTGATGGCGCGCTCGTAGTCGCTCAAATGCGTGCGGTTGGTGGCCCCGACCTCAACGAGCTTGGCACCCGAGGCCTCCATAACATCGGGGATACGGAAACTGCCGCCGATCTCGACAAGCTCGCCGCGGCTGACGATGACCTCCTTGCCTGCGGCATGGGTCGCCAGCACCAACAGCACGGCAGCCGCGTTATTGTTAACGACCAGCGCGTCCTCGGCACCGGTAAGCGAGCGGATGAGCTGCGCGGCATGTTCCTTGCGCGACCCGCGCGAGCAGGTGTCCACGCTGTACTCGAGCGTGCTGTAGCCGCGCGCGACCTCGGCCACGGCCTTGGCGGCCGACTCCGCGAGCGGGGCTCGACCCAGGTTGGTATGGATAACAACACCCGTGGCGTTGACGGCGGGACGCAGGCTCGGCAACGCGGAGCGGTGCGCACGCCACTCGATGGCCGAGGCCAGCTCGCGCTTGGAACGCGGGGCGGCACCGGCACGAATTGCGGCGCGCTCCTCGTCGAGCTCAGCCGTCACGGCAGCATGGACCACCGCGTCGCAGGTCTCCCCTGTCGCCTTCACCACCGGCCACTCGGCAAGCAGCTCGTTGACGGAAGGGATGGCGCGCAGGCGGGCGCGCACCTCATCGGACATGTTCTGGCTATCGCTCATGTGCAGCCTTTCAAAACCAAGGGCAGATCAGTCGGTCGTTCATCAAAAAACAGCCGAATCAATCTGCCGAATCAATCAGTCGTTATTATCCACGTGCTCCGTGATCTTTTCCACGCGAACGGCATTTTCCTGGGTGAGCGCGGCACCCGTCAACGGGTCCCAGCGCAGCGGCGTGTGGTCGAGCGGCCCGACACCCAGGGCCTGCCGGCCACCACCCTCAGCACCCAATGCGCGTCCACCGGGAGCGGCCGAGGTGAAGATGCACGCCGGATGCAGATACGGCGTCGTCTCCACACGCACGCGATCGCGGCCCATGTCGCTCACAAGCTCGACGACCTCGCCATCGGCGATACCCATGCGAGCGGCGACATCGGCGTTCATCTGCACGGCGTCCAGGTCCGACCCCGCCTCGGCGGCACCGGCCGCCGCGAGTCTGCGCGAGGTATGCGACTCAAAGGGTCGATTGCCGCTAATGAGGCGAAACATCCCCGGGTTGGGCTCCACCATCGGCGCGATCCAGCCTGGCACGCGTCCCAGGCCGGCTCGTTCCCATACGTCGCTTGCCAGCGCAATTTTGCCGCCATCCAAGGGAATCGCCGGCTCGCCCGTACGCGACGGCAACGCAACACCCGTGTCGGCCCAGCCGCGCTCCTTGAGCTTGTCAAGATTGATCCCAAAAGGCGCCACCTGGGCAGCCGCCAGATCGTCAGACGTAAACTGGAAGTACTCGCCCACGCCACACGCCTGCGCCAGACCGGCAAAGATCTCCCGCCCCGGTCTCGTGTCGTCATGCTGCACGGGCAGCACGGCATTGCGGTAGAACACGCGCGCATCGTTGGCGCCCACGACCGTGCCCACACCGCGGTCGGCCTCCAGATACGTCACGTCGGGCAGCACGAAGTCCGAAGCACGCGCCGTCTCGGACCAGCGAATATCAATCGTCACGAGCAAGTCGAGCTGCTGCAAAATACCCAACCAAGCCTGCGCATTGCCATAGCCCGCACAGGGGTTACTGGCATAGACGATGAGCCCACGCAAATAGCCGGCAAGAATCGACTGACCGATGGTCGTGCACAGGCCGCGCACCGGATCGACCAGTGGATAGCGCTCGGACCCCAGCTTGGGCCCGCGTGGCACCGGCGGCGTCGCAAAGCGTGCGGGATCGAGGTCGCCCAACACAAGCGGCGTGGGCGGGTTGAGCGCGCCGCCCGCGTGTCCGATGCAGCCCAACAGCACATCGACCAGACAAATCGCGCGCGCGGTCTGGGTGCTATTGGCATACGCGATACCGATGCCGCCATGAAAGCCCGCGTCCACCACCGCAGCAGGCGCCGCGGCAGCCAAATCACGCGCAGTCGCTCGGATATCGTCCGCCGGCACATCGCACATCGACTCAGCCCACTCGGGCGTCCAAACAGCGGCCGCCTGCGCCAGCTCGTCAAAACCCGTGGTATAGCGGGTCACGAACTCGTGATCGTACAGGTCCTCGGCAATCAACACGTGGACAATACCCAACAGCAGCGCCAAGTCGCAGCCCGGGCGCACGCGCAACCAGCGGTCGGCAAGCGCCGCAGAGCCACTGCGCCGCGGGTCGACCACGATGGTCTTCGCCCCACGGCGACGGGCATCGTTGAGCGCATCAACGGCCCCCATCGTCGACGAATCGACAATGGAACGCCCCAGGTACATGATGCAATCGGTATGCGCAAGGTCGGAGGCGGGACTATAACCCAGGCTGTGCTCCCAACCGGTAAGTCGGCTTACCTCGCAGGCACCGTCTGCACCGTATACGTTGGGCGAGCCCAGCGCATGCATAAAGCGATAGGCCCAGTAGCGGTCGAACGAGGGCACGCCGAGCGTCATGCCCAGCGCACGCGGACCATGCCCGTCAACAATCCCCAAAAGGCGCTCGGCAATCTGCGCGAACGCCTCGTCCCACGAAATCACATCGAACCCCGAGCCATCAGCTCGTCGGCACATGGGGTGCACAATGCGATCGCGCTCGTCAAACGGCATGTCCAGGCGATGCCGTCCGCGGGCGCACAGGGCACGCGCCGCGCACGGATGTCCCGGCACCGGCAACTCGGCCACCACGCGACCGTCCTCAACGCGTGCCGCAAAGGCGCAATCGGCATAGCATCCCCCGCATGTGGTCACCACGGCGCGACCGTCACGCTTCACAGCAGATGCCATCTCGATTACCCCTTTCATCAGCCAAACACAACAGGCCAAAAGCCCGGCAACGAGCCCCCAGACCCAAAAAGCCTCCCGCACGGCAACGCCCCGCGGGAGGCCCAACGTCAAACAGACGGTACCTTACGCCTCGGACTTCTTAGCGTAGATAAACCAGTAGCCGAGCGCGACCAGAACCGCGCCGCCCACGATGTTGCCCAGCGTGGCGGCGGACAGGTTAAACGCAATGCCCACGGCGTTGAGTGCATCGGCACCGGCGACGTCGGTACCATAGCCGCACGCGTGCATCACGGCACCCATGGGCAAAAAGTACATGTTGGCGACGCAGTGCTCAAAACCGCAGGCCACAAAGGCGGCGATGGGCAGCAGAATGCCCACAACCTTATCGACCACGGTCTTGCCGGCGGTACCGATCCACACGGCCAGGCACACAAAGATGTTGCACAGGATGCCGCGGAAGAAGATCGTCACCCAGTCGACCGTCACCTTGCCGGCGGCGACGCTCACCATGGAATTGGCGACCGCCTCGCCGTTGAGCTTGTAAATGCCGGCCATGTACACCAAAAAGACGATGAACAGGGCACCGACAAAGTTACCGACCCATACGACGGCCCAGGCCTTGAGCATCTGGACCAGGGTGATCTTTTTGCTCTTGAGCGCGCAGACCATAAGCGAATTGCCAGTAAACAGCTCGGCGCCGCACACCAGCACCAGCACCAGGCCCAGGCAAAAGCACAGGCCGCCCACGACGCGCTGGGCGCCCCAGCCCAGCGTGCTATCGCTCAAGAACACGGTAAAGAACAGGCCGCCGAAGGCAATGAACGCACCAGCGAACATCGCCAAAACAAAGGCCTTTGCGACCGGCAGGTTGGCCTTGGACACACCGGCGGCCTCGGTCTTGGCCTCGATCGCGGCGGGCGCCAGGCAATCGGGAGCGGGGTACTCCGCCTTGGAATCTGCCATGTCAATCACTTCTTTCCTAATCAGCAGGGACAAGCGCTCCTATCGCTCTTGTCCCAAGCGGACAAAGTGGGAAAAGTCGTTGGCGACCACGGCGTCGTACACGGCGTCGACGGCGTCAAAGACCTCCGGGGACATAGGGTTGTAAAACTCCGTATCGCCCGGCTGAATCCCTATGAAGACGATATCTTCGCACGATTGCTCGATTTCCTCGATCAGAATCGACAAAGGGAGCGAATGCGTGGTGAACATCGACTTGCGGGCCACATCGCGCTTATCGAGCAGGCGGATAGACCCGACGGGCAGCGCCATGTCGGCGGCATCGACCAAGACCAGGCGAGGCGGACGCTCGCGCTTGACCTCGATGATGTCGTCCTCGGGCGTTTGGCCACCGTCGATGGTGTACCAACCGGCAATGGGCGCGTCCTCCATCTTTTTGGAGAGCACGGGGCCGGCGGCATCGTCGGCACGCAGCACGCTTCCCGCCGTGAGCACGATACCCGCAAACGGGGCGCCGTTCACACGTCCATCCACAACGCGACCCATTACTGCAACCTTCCCGTCAGGTACACGCCCGACACATCGCGCACGCGCTCAACCAGATCGCGGAACTTCATCAGAAACGCGACCTGCTGGGCATGTAGGCCAAAGTCGTCGTCGAACACCGAGATGCCGGCCTTGGCCGAGCCGCGAAAACCGCGCTCGTCGAGCAGCGTGTCGCAGGCCTCGAGCAGCGACGGCACCGCCGCCTTGTCAAGCTGGCACTCGCCAAAGGAGCGGATGGCCTCGAACTTGGTCTTGGCCTCCCCCTCCGGCAGCGCATCGACGAGCGAATAGAAGACATCCACCGGCACCGACAGGCGCGGCTCAAAGCAATCGAGCACGCCGGTGTGGTGGCCCACGGCGAGCGTGTAGTACAGCACGTCGCAGGCCTCCTGGGGAACGTCTTCCTCGGTCTCCACAAACTTACGCGTGAGCTCGTAAAAGACCACCTGGTCGGGAGCGTGGCCCAGGCAGGGGTCGGCGACGCCCTCGGCGGCCTCGTCGCTTGCGCGCGAGGCATCGCCAAAGGAGCCGCCGAGCATGCCGGGGCCCGCAAAGTAACCAGAGCGGTCCGTGAGCTCCATCTAGCGCCCTCCGGCCAGCACCAGATCCTGCAGCGCCGAGTAGACCTCAACGCGACGAGGATCGTCCTGCTTGTCGATGAGCAGCGCCATGGCACCGCGGATATCGCCCTTGGGCGCGCCCTCGAGCGTGTCCATAAACTCGTTGGCCAGGTCGCGGCCGTAACGGTAGCCGCTCATGGCGCGAGCCTCGCGCTCGATGGCAACGCGCAGCTTGTACGGCACGCCGGGGTGCAGGATATCGGCCTGCTCGCCGGCGGCCTCCACCGTGGTCTCGGCATGGAGCTTTTGGTCCAGCAGACCGAGCGCCATGGCAAAGCCGTAGATGGTCTGCGCGGGGCTGGGCGGGCAGCCGGGGATGTAGACATCGACCGGCAAAATCTTGTCCGTGCCGCCCCAGACGCAGTAGTTGTCGTAGAAGATGCCACCGGTGCAGCCGCACGCGCCATAGGACACCACGATCTTGGGATCGGGCGCGGCCTCAAAGGCGCGCAGAGCCGGCATGCGCATGGCACGCGTCACGGCACCGGTGTACAGCAGCACATCGGCGTGACGGGGCGAGGGCACGACCTTGATGCCAAAGCGCTCGACGTCGAAGACGGGCGTGATGGAACCGAAGATCTCGATCTCGCAGCCGTTGCAGCCGCCGCAGTCAACGCGGTAGACGTACACCGAGCGCTTGATCTTCTTAAGAAGGGTCGCCTTGGCCTTCTCGATGCTCTCGTCGAGCTCGATCTTGGTCGGGCGGTACTGAAGCCGCTCGGGCAAAAGCGTGGGTTCGGCCATGGTTACTCCTCCTTCGTATCAAAATCCATGATGATGCCCTCGACCGGCGCCGGACCGGCGGGAATCTCGGGCGCATCGGGGTTGAGCTCGCGGTCGATATACTCCGGGTTCACGCCGTGGCCGCCCAGATACTCCATGCCGGGGCCCTGGGGCTCGCCGGACGCAAGCGTCTCGTTGGCAGCCATGCCGGCAGCGTTGCCGGTCTTTACGGCCGAGGCGGCGCGCAGGGCGTCGAGCTCGCGCTTGCACTCCTGGCACATACCGACGGTACGGGCGGCCTGCTCGGCCTCCATGCCGCCGGCCTTTTGCAGCAGGCGCTTGGCGTAGTCGATCTCCTTGTGCGGGGCGAACGGCTTGCCGCAGCGCGAGCAGTGCTCGAGCGTGTAGACGCTCTTGCTGGTGAGGTCGTCCTTGCTCATGACGGCCAGCTCAAACTCCTCGGTGAGCTTGATGGCCTCCATGGGGCAGACTTCCTCGCAGCGGCCGCAAAAGATGCAGCGGCCGTAGTCGATCGACCAGGTGATGGTGTCGGCCGCAAGGTCGGTGTCCATGCGAATGGCATCGGCCGGGCAAGCCACGCCGCAGGCTCCGCAGGCGATGCAGAGCTCGGCATTGTGCTCGGGCTTGCCGCGCATGTCCTTATTGGTGGGGAACGGCGCAAACGGGTACTTGACCGTCGCGTCGCCGGCCTTGGCGTTGACCTTCCAAAGCTTCAGCATATTAGAGCGCCTCCTCATCGAGCGGAGCGGCCATGGTGCCCTCGCCCGCAAGCGGCGACTTGTCGCGCCAGACGTTCTCGAACTGCTCCTTGTCGAGCACGTGGTCGCGCTTGGCGGCGACATCGGTCACCGTCACGCGGTCGGTGCAGGAATAGCACGGGTCGAGCGAGCCAACGATCAGCGCCGCATCGCCCACGGTGTTGCCGCGGAACATGTAGCGCAGGACCGGCCAGTTGCTGTACGTGGCGGCCTTGGCGCGCCAGCGGTAGCACTTCTGGTTGTTGCCGAGCATGGCCCAGTGCACGTCCTCGCCGCGCGGCGCCTCGGTGGCGCCGATGGCGTACTTGTGCGGGGTGTACTCCCAATCCGTGGTGAGGATGGGGCCCGACGGGCAGTTCTCGAGCATGGTCTCGATCATGTCGATCGAATCATAGACCTCCTGGATGCGAACGGCGGTACGGCCGAAGGCATCGCAGGTGTCGGCCGTGGCGGCGTGCATCTTTTGGACGTCCGGATCGGCGTAGCCGTCAAAGGGATGGTCAAAGCGCACGTCGCGGGCATAGCCCGAGCCACGCATGAGCGGGCCGACCGGCGAGAAGTCGCGTGCGATCTTGCGATCCAAGATGCCGATGCCACTCGTACGCTCAATGAAGTTGGGCGTGGAGAGCAAGACGTCGACGAGCTCCTGAACCTCGGAGCGCAGCTGGTGGATGGTCGTGAGCGTGGAAAGCTTCTGCTCGGCCAAAATGTCGCGACGCACGCCGCCGATCACGTTGAGGCCGTAGGTCTTGCGGTGACCGGAGAGCTTCTCGGCCAGATCCATGGACTTCTCGCGGACGCGGAAGAACTGCTGGAAGCCGGAGTCGAAGCCCGTGTAGTGCGACGCCAGGCCAATGTTGAGCAGATGCGAGTGCAGACGCTCGACCTCGAGCATGATGGCGCGGATGTACTGGGCGCGCGGCGGGACATGGATGCCCTGGGCGCGCTCGACGGCCTCGGCATAGGCCACCGAGTGGGCGCAGCCGCAGATGCCGCAGATGCGGTCGGCGAGGAACGTCACGGCGTCATAGTTCAGGCGCGTCTCGGCGACCTTCTCCATGCCGCGGTGCACGTAGAACAGACGGTAGTCGGCGTCGACGATCGTCTCGCCCTCAACGAACAGGCGGAAGTGGCCGGGCTCGTCGGAGGTAATGTGCAACGGGCCCATGGGGACAAGCGTGGTCTCCTTGCCCTTGGTATCGGCCAAGAACTCGTAGTTTTCCATGTCACTCGCGGGAGCGGGACGGAAGCGGTAGTCCATGGAGTCCTTGCGCAGCGGGTACAGGCCGCTGGGCCAATCGTCGGGCAGCACCAGGCGACGACGGTCGGGCAGACCCTCGGGGATCAGGCCGAACATGTCGCGAAGCTCGCGCTCGCCCCACACACAGGCGGGGACGAACGGTGTCACGGACGGGAACGTCATCTTGGCGGGATCGACCTCGGTGCGCACGGTCACCCAACCGGGATCCTCCCCCTCCATGGAGATGACATAGTACACGGCGTAACGGCCGCACAGGCTGCGCTCATCGTTGCCGATGATCACGGGAATCCAGCCGTAGCGCTCGTAGTACAGGTAGTGGACGGCCTCGGGCAGCTTGTCCTGCTTGACGGTGATCGTCAGCTGGTCCTCGCACTGCCACTCAACCTTCTCGATAGCGCCCGGCACTGCGGCGCGCAGGGCCTCGACGTGGCTTTCGCAACGACGAGCGTAGTCCTTCTTTTCAGGTTCTGCCATGGTGCTAATTCACCTCGCTTGTCTTGGTCTGGGAACTGAACACCATGCGGTAGAGAGGAGCCTCGTGGAGCTCTTCGACGCTCTGGTTCAAAACGACGGACGTTGCATCCTCGACGCCGCTCGTGATGGCGACCGGGGTGGCGATACCGAACCACATGACCACGATCGCGAGGGCGATCTCGGGGATGATCATGAGGGCGGGCACCTCGTGGCGCTTCATGCCCTCGGGCGCCTTGCCGAAGATGGACTTGAGCGCGATGCCGGTAAGGGCGAAGTACACGCCGGTGAGGCCGATGGCCACGAGCACGACCACCCAGATGGGACCGGACTGAACGCCGGCCACGAAGGTGAGGAACTCGGAGATGAACAGGGCGAACGGCGGGAAGGCGGCGAGCGCGAGCAGGGCGATGATGGTGAGCGCTGCCGTGACGGGAGCGATCTCGACGACGCCCTTGATCTTGTTCAGGTCGCGGGTGTGGTAGATGTGCTGGATGTTACCGGCCATGCAGAAGGCGAGCGCCTTCGTGAAGCCGTGGAAGATGCAGTGCAGCAGGCAGGCGGCGATACCGAGCGGGCCACCGATACCCAGGCACAGCGCGACCACGCCGACGTTGTCGACGGAGGAGTACGCGAAGCGGCGCTTGATATCGTCCTGCTTGAAGATGCACAGGGCAGCCACCAGGATGGACAGCGTGCCCAGGATGAGCAGGAGCGTTCGCGGATAGGTGTCGCCCACCGTGATGATGGACAGGGAGTAGAAGCGGATGATCACCAGCATGGCGCACTTGAGCAGCACGCCCGAGAGCAGCGCGGAGACCGGGCTCGGAGCCTGGGAGTGCGCGTCGGGCAGCCAGGTGTGCATGGGGAACAGGCCCGCCTTGGTGCCGAAGCCGATGACGATGAACGCGAACGCGAGGCGCACGAGCATCGGGTCGAACTGGTCGGCGTAGGGCATGATGGAGGTGAGGAAGGCGGCCTCATGCGCGTTGGGCATGATATCGGCGGCGTTCGCGTAGATGAGCAGCGTGCCGAACAGGCCGAAGGCCACACCGGCGGTGCAGACCATCGCGTACTTCCAAGACGCCTCGAGCGCCTGCTTGTTCTTGTAGATGCCCACGAGGAACACGGTCGACAGCGTAGTGGCCTCGACCGCCGCCCAGGTGAGGATGATGTTGTTGGACAGGCAGGCGAGCAGCATCGTGAAGACGAACAGGCTGAACAGCGCGTAGTACTGCTTGGTGCGCTCGGCCGGCATGGTCTTCTCCTCGATATCGATCTTGATATAGGAGATGGAGTACACGCCGGTGATGAACCCGATGATGCCTACCAGAAGGACGAAGATCGACGAGAGCGAATCGAGATGGAGCCACAGGCCCAAAGCGTCGATATTCTGCCCGCTCGAGAGCATGGTTCCCGCGGTGACGACCGAAAGGACAAGGGTCGCCGCGACGGAGATGGTGTTGAGCCCCGCGAAGACGTTGTAGGACGTCGTCTTGGGGAGCGCAGCCATAATCAGGGAGAACACGAGAGGACAAGCGAGCAGGGCGACCGTCAGCATTGAAACATCCATGGCCTACCCCTTCAATTCGGTCAGGTCGTGGGAGTCGAGCGACTTGGTGTCGTTCCAAATCCTCACGACGACGGCGGACATGATGATGACGGCGAAGATGGCGTCGGTGGCGATGCCGATCTCGATGATCTCGGGGGCCGTGGGCGCGAGCAGAGCGAGCGTCACGTGGCTACCGTTCTCCATAAGGCAGTACCCGAAGATCTGCTTGAGGATGTTGCGCTGGGAGATGATGCACGTGAGGCCGACGAAGAAGTGCGCGAAGCTGATGGCGAGGGCCGGAGTGGCCACCTCGGCGGTGGGCAGGCTCAGGCGCGTGACCACCGCGAAGCAGATGGCCACCTCCAGACCGGTGAGGATGATGGTCCAGGCCGGCTTGATGGAGGAGGTCAGCGTGCTATCGGCAGGCGAACCCATCTTTTTGTAGGCACGGTTGAGAATGAACGGAACGAGGATCACCTTGGTGACGAAGGCCGACGCGGCCCACATGAGAAGCTCGGTGGCACCGGTGGTGAGGCCCAGGGTGAGCAGCACGCCCACCAGGACAACCGACTGGATCGCGTACCACTTGATGGCGGACGGGATGGTCTTCGAGACGACCACCATGGTGGAGGTCACGATCAGAAGACCGCCCAGGATATTGACTAACGAATAACCCATGTCCTACCTCCTAACCCATCCAACTAGAGGACAGAGGACCGGCGACGACGACCATGATCATGAGGACGACGAACACGAACGCCATGGCGCGCGGAAGGGGCTGGCCGGCGGCCACGGTCTCGCTCGGCTCACCGGGCAGGACCTTACCCATCCAACGCAGGAACCATGCGAAGGTGGCGACGGTCTCGACGACCATGACGCACACGAGGACAAAGATGACCGTGTTGGTAGCACCAACCGCGAAGCCACCGGAAATGATCTGGAACTTGGAAAAGAACGTGCTCATGGGGGGCACGCCGGCGATAGCGGTCGCGGCGACCGCAAAGCCCACGCCCGTGACCGGGTACTTCTTCATGAGGCCCTGGATCTTGGGCAGCATACGGGTTCCCAGCGTGAAGCTGAGAGAGCCAGCGATGAGGAAGAACAGGGTCTTGGTGAACGCGTGGTTGAAGATGTGCTCGACGGCGCCGTTAAACGCCATCTGGCTTCCGAACACGGAGAGGCCCAGGCCAAAGAACACGTAGGCGAGCTGCGCGATCGTCGAGAAGGCGAGCAGGCGCTTCATATCCTTCTGGGGCAGGTACATGAGGAAGCCGAAGAGCATGGTCACGACGGCGTCGATGATGGCGACCCAACCGACGATCTCGGGGATATCGCCGGCGCTCGCAAGAGCGCGGGCGAACACGCACACGCCGACCTTAACCATGGACGCGCCATGAAGGTAGGCGGAAACGGGCGTGGGGGCCTCCATTGCGGAGGGCAGCCACATGTAGAGCGGGAACTGGGCGGACTTGGCCCAAGCAGCGAACAGGATGAGCAGCAGCACGACGGTCTTCATACCGGAATCGAGCTGGGAGATCGCGCTCAGCGCGAACGTGCCGGTTCCGGCGAACAGGAAGGCCGCGCCGATGTAGAGTCCCAGAGCGCCGATATGGGTGATGATGAGCGCCTTCATACCGGCCTTCTTGGCCGTGGGCGTCATGTAGTAGCTGATGAGACCCCAGGAGCACACACCGGTGATCTCGAAGAAAACGAGCTGGCCGACGATGGTGGAGCTGTAGGCGAGACCGGCCATGGCGCCGATGAACGTGGAGAAGTACACGTAGAAGCGACGACGGGGCGCGTCGGGATGCTCCTTATTCTTATCGCTCATGTACGGGAACGAATAGATGACGACGAGCAGGCCGATAGCGACGAACGCGGGTGCGAGCAGCGTGCTCATCCGGTCGAATATGAAGCCCATGACCAAGGTCTGGCCTATACTCGCCCAGGTTACATCGACCGCGTTCATGCCGTTTCTGGCAAACGTCGCGGCCAAGCCAACGGAAGCGACCGTGGCGATGCCGCCGGCAAAGGCGCAGATCCATTTAGCGTAGGGACGCGGCAGCATGACGATGAGCAGGGAGCCCAGCATGGGGACGGCGATCGCCACCATGGCAAAGAGGGACAAGCTCGATTCGATTGACATAGTTTCTCCCTTCTCCCTACACGCCTACGACGACGAAGACGAACGCGAGGACCGCGATGCCGACGACGGCCCAGGTCTGGTTACCGAGCACCTTGAAGCGCGAACGGGAAACGGAGTTCTCGAGCACGCCGCAGACGACGAAATCGACCAGGCACTTGACGAGGAAGACGACGGCGCCCACGAGAGCGGTGACGCCGATGGTCGCGGGCTCTCCCCAGGGGATGAAGATGGAGGTGAACCAAGCGACGACCACGACCTGCTTCATGCCCATGGCGAGTTTCATCATGGCCAGGGACGGGCCGGAGAGCTCGGCGAGCGGGCCCTCCTGGAGCTCCTGCTCGGCTTCGGCCTGATCGAACGGAAGCTTGCCGAGCTCCATGTAACAGGCGGCCGCGAAGGCGACGCCGGCGAGGATAACGGCGACGACGCTCGAGACGTTGCCCGTAACGATGTGCTGACCCATGGTCGCAATGTCCGTGGAGCCGCACACGATGGCGACGGTGAACAGCGCGATGAGCATGGACGGCTCGATGAGCACGCTCATGAGGAGCTCGCGGATACCGCCGAAGCCCGCGTAGGCGTTGGAGGAATCCACGCCGGACAGCGCGAAGAAGAAGCGGGACAGCGCGAGCGCGTACATGATGGTGATGGCGTCACCAAAGACAGGCATGGGGCTCTGGAGCGTGAACATGGGCAGGCCCATGGCGAGCATAAACGACACCGCGAGGAACAGCGGCGGCATGATGCGCAGCACGAAGCTCGAGTCGGAACTCACGGACTCGGGACGCGCCATGAGCTTCGCGAGGTCCCGGTAATCCTGAAGGATGGACGGACCGCGGCGATTGTGCATCTTCGCGCGAATCACACGAGCGAGGCCGGAGAAGAAGGGCGCGACCAGCATGACCACGAGGCCCTGCGCCATCGCAAGAACGATGTTCATAATATCCTCTCCCCTCTCTAGACCATGACCACGGCGAGCACGAGGAAGACCACGAGCGCCGCGACGATGTAGCAGATGTATACGGAGTAGTTGCCGCCCTCGATCTTGGAGGCGAGGCCGGCCAGCTTGTCGGCACCCTCGCTCGGTGCATCGACCAGGAAACGGTCGGGCAGGGGCTCGACGCCCTGGGCGACACCGGTGAGCTTCTGGAACACGTGCGCGATGGACCAGCAGATCTTGGTGCATACCTCGCGCAGGGTGTAGAGCGGGCCCATGAAGAGTTCGACGTCGGACGCGAAGCTCGTGGCGACGACGGGCATGTGCTCGTTGGGCTCGTAGCCGCACGCCCAAGGGTCGGTCTTCTTAGCGGGGGCCTTGGCGCCGAGGCAGGACCTCAACGCGAACGCGAGGCCGGTGAGGACCACGAGCGCGATGGCGATCGCGGGGGTGGAGGTGGCGGCACCGGAAATCTCGTTCACGAGAGACACGCCCGAGGTGGCTGTGACGGCGGAGCCGGCAAGCACGCTCTGGGCGACGTCGCCCAGAACCGGGGCGATGACCGGGGAGCCGATTCCCAGTACCACGCAGATGGCCGCGAGGAGCATCTGCGAGAACAACATCGGAGCCGGGGACTCCTTGGCGTTCGCGGCCTCCTGGGAACGAGGGCTGCTCGCGAACGAGACGCCGTAGGCCTTCACGAAGCACGTGACGGCCAGGGCACCGGTGATGGCGAGGGCGGCCGCGGAGGCGACGGCGAACACCATGACGACCGGGTCGGAGAGCGTCGAGATGTTGAACAGGGACTGGTAGGTGAACCACTCGGAAACGAAGCCGTTGAGCGGCGGGATGGCCGAGATGGCAAGGGCACCGATGAGGAAGCAGACGGCCGTGACCGGCATGCGGCGGAACAGACCGCCCATCTTCTCCATGTTGCGCGTACCCGTGGCATAGAGCAGGGAGCCCGCGCCGAGGAACAGCTCGCCCTTGAACATGGCGTGGTTGAGCGTGTGGTAGAGGGCGGCCATGAGCGCGATCGTCGCGATGACGTCGTTGCCCAGGGCGTGCGCCGTCATGGACGCGCCGACACCGAGCAAGATGATGCCGATGTTCTCGACGGAGTGATAGGCAAGCAGGCGCTTGATGTCGTGCTCGTGGAGGGCGTAGACGACACCCAGGACCGACGAGATGGATCCGAAGACCAGGACCATGAGGCCCCACCAGAGCTGGACGCCCGAACCCGCGAGCAGGTCGAGACCGACCTTGAGGATTCCCAGGATGCCGATCTTGATCATGCCGCCGGACATGAGGGCGGACACGTTGGACGGCGCCTCGGGGTGCGCCTGGGGCAGCCAGGAGTGCAGCGGAATGATACCGGCCTTCGCGCCAAATCCGAAGAACGCGAGGACGAAGCACGCGGAGGAGACGGCGGGTCCAAAGTCATGCGTACGGAAATCACTGAAGCTGAAGGAACCGCCCACGCCGTTGGTCATGAGCAGGAAGCTCGCCATGATGAGAACGAAGCCCACGTGCGCGATGACGAAGTAGAGCCAACCGCCCCTAATGGAGTTCTTGTTCTCCTCGATAACGACAAGGAAGTAGCTCGTAAGGGACATGAGCTCAAAGGCGACCAGGAACCAGAACACGTTGTCGGCGGTGATGACGAGCATCATCGAGGCGACGAAGGTGTTCATAAAGAAGCCGGCGCGCCCGACCTTGCCCGGGTACTCGTCGAAGTAGGACAGACCGTAGATGAAGCCCGCAAAGGCGAGAATCGAGATGAGGACCACGATCAGGCCCGCAAGGCCGTTGAGCAAGAGCTCGAGACGGGCGAACGGGAAGAAGAAGACCGTGTTGAGGGACGAAACGTCGCCAAGCACGGCCTCGAGGCCCGCGATGAACGACAGCACGGCCGCGACGGCGCCGATCAGGCAGCCGGCGGTCTTGGCGGCGTTGTCGGCCTTAATCAGCAGAACCGAGGCGAGCGCACCGATGCACGAGACGGCAAGCGATGCGATAAACAGCGTCATGCTATCCATTGTTTACGCTCCCTTCTGCTTTCTCGGACAGACCCTGGGCCACAGCGGTAACGTCGACGACCGGACCGTTTTCGATCGAGCGCAGGCGCTTGGCCTCGTCGAGCTCGCGATCGGCCGCGCCGCCCATGACGGTCAGCGCCTTGGTGGGGCACGCCGCCACACAATGCGGACCGTCCGGATCGAAGGCGCACAGGTCGCACTTAACAGCGCAGGTGTACTGGCCGGGAGCCCACGTAAGCAGGCTGCTCAGGGACTTAGGATACGAAGGCGTCGGGTCGCACATGCCTGCGACACCGGCGATAGACGTGCCATCGGGATGGATGGCTCCGAAGGGGCACGCGATGGCGCACAGCCTGCACCCGATGCACTCCTGCTCCTTGACGTGGATGCGATCGCCATCGTGCTCGATGGCATTCACCGGGCAGACCTCGGCGCAGGGGGCACCCTCGCAATGGTGGCAGGCAAGGGCGGCCGAAATACCGCCGGTCTTCACGAGCGCCAGGCGCGGCGTATCCTGAAGACCCTGCATCCGGTGGGCGTCGGCACAGGCGGACTGGCATGTTCCGCAGCCGATGCACCTCTCCGGGTTGATGTCGATGAAGCGGTTCATCCCCACTTCCTTTCAAAATAACGGGCCGGGCTCCCGAACGTACGGGACGCCCGGCCCAAAAAGCCAACGAGAACGGGACTACACGATTTGATTCACGTGCGTCTCGTCGTCGAACTTGGCGGCGCCAGGCTCAACGTCCTGGGGAGCGGCGGCGTCCACCAGAGCCTGCTTGAGCTCGGTGTACTGACGCTCGACCTCGCCCTCTGCCCAAACCTGGTCGGCAATGGCGTCGACCTGGCAGGCGGAGAACTTGTCCTCGGGCGTGTGCGAGACCGGGTCGACCTTGTGAATGGTCAGCTCGTTGCACTTGCCGATCCACCACTGGTAGGTCATGTAGACCGTGCCCTTGTTGATGCGATCGCTCACGTCGGCGCGGCTGTATACCTGGCCGCGGCGGCTGTGGATCGAGACGATGTCGCCATTCTTGATTCCGCGCGCCTCGGCGTCCGCGGGATTCATGCGGACAAAACCGGGCTCGTCGGCAAGCAGCGCCAGCGTCTTGCAGTTGCCGGTCATCGAGCGGCAGCTGTAGTGGCCGACCTCGCGGACGGTGCACAGGATGAGCGGGTACTCATCGTCGGGAAGCTCGGAGGGAGCCTCCCAGTCGTGCGCCATCAGGTTGGCGCGGCCGTCCTTGGTGGTGAACTTGCCACCAGCGAACATGTCGGGCGTACCGTGGTCGTTCACATCGGTGCTCTTGACCGGCCACTGGGCGTAACCGCCCTCGGGAGCCATCTTCTCGTAGGTCGCGCCCACAAAGTTGGGGCACAGGCTAATGCACTCGTTCCAGATCTGCTCGGTGTTGTCGTAGTGCATGGGATAGCCCATGCGCGTAGACAGGTCCGCGAAGATCTCCCAGTCGTGACGGCACTCGCCCTTGGGCGGAACGGCCGCGTCAAAGTGCTGGAAGCTACGGTCGGATGCGGTAAAGACACCCTCGTGCTCGCCCCAAGAGGTAGCGGGCAGGATGACGTCGGCGAGCATGGTCGTCTGCGTCATAAAGATGTCCTGGCAAATGAACAGGTCCAGCTCGGAGAGCGTCTTGCGCATGCCGGCCGAATCGGGCTCGGTCTGCACCGGGTCCTCGCCGTAGTTGTAGAAGCAGTGCACCTTACCCTCGTCGACCAGGTGGCCCAGGTCGGTGAGCTTGTAGCCCTCCTCGAGCGGGAGCTTTTCCTCGGGCACGCCCCAAGCCTTGGCAAACTTGGCACGCACAGCCGGGTCGGTGACCTTCTGGTAGCCAGGGTACAGGTTGGGCAGCATACCCATATCGCAGGAGCCCTGGACGTTATTCTGGCCACGCACGGGCGCGAGACCGGAATTGGGTTTGCCGATCTGGCCGGCAACGCAGGCGATGGAGGCGATGGTGTGCACCGTCTTCAGGTTCTGCTTCTGCTGGCATACGCCCATGCCCCAGCCAATGATGGCAGAGGGCTTCGCCGTGGCGTACATCTCGGCAGCTTGGTGGATCAACGCGGGCTCGACACCCGTGATGTCCTGTACGGATTCGGGAGTGTAGTTCTTGATGGTCTCCCACCACTCGTCAAAGCCGTTCGTGTGCTCGGCGACGAATTCCTTGTCGTAGAGGCCATCGTTGACCAGACAGTTGGCAAAGGCGTTGAGGAACGCAACATTGCAACCGTTCTTGATCGGAAGGTAGAGATCGGCGATACGCGCGGTTTCGATATGGCGCGGGTCGGCGACGATGATCTTGCAACCCTTTTCTTTGGCTCGCACGATACGCCTTGCGACGATGGGGTGCGAATCGGCAGGGTTATAGCCGAAGAGGAAAATGCAGCCCGCATCCTCCATACCGGGGATGGAGCATGACATGCAACCTGAACCAACCGTGTCCATCAGACCGAGGACAGTAGGGCCGTGTCAAGTACGGGCGCAGTTGTCCACGCTGTGGGTGCCGATGCACGCACGCGTAAACTTCTGCATGACGTAGTTCGCCTCATTGCCGCCGCCTCGCGAAGAGCCGGTGGTCATGACAGCGTTAGGACCATATTCGTCAATTATGGCCTGCATCTTAGATGCGGTGAAATCCAGTGCCTCGTCCCAGCTTACGCGCTCAAGATCCGCGCCCTTAGTGCGGCGGATCATCGGGTGCAGTACGCGAGGAGTCAAGATCTTGGTGTCGTTGATGAAGTCGTAGCCGCTCATGCCCTTAAGGCACAGCTCGCTCTGGTTGGTGATGCCGTTGAGCGGTTCGGTACCCACAACCTGGCCGTTTTGGACCAAGAGGTTAAACTGGCAACCGGCGCCGCAGTACGGGCAAATCACTTTATGCTTCTCCATGACACCCTCCTTCCTTTCTCTGCTACCGAATACTCGGTACTTATTTGACAATCATTGGGCCTGTCGCCCGACGCTTACGCCTCGTTTTCGATGGTGGCGCGGGCACGCTCGGCAGTCAGTTCTGCCAGACGCTCCTCGTCTACCAGGGTGAGGCCCTTGGTCGGACACGCCTCGGCACACGCCGGACCGCCGGGACGGTCCACGCACAGATCGCACTTGAGCACGAAGCTCTTAGTCTGCGAACCCACGCGCACGTCGCCCATCAAGACGGGGACCTGCGTGGTCGCCACGCTCACGGCGCCAAAGGGGCATGCCATGACGCAGCTCTTGCAACCGATGCAGTTGTCCTCGTTGACGCCGATGCGATGGTTCTTTGGATCAAAGAACAAGGCGCCCGTAGGACAGGCCTTCGCGCACGGAGCATCCTCGCAGTGGTGACATGCCACCGGCGCGGAGATCTCGTAGGTGCGCGTTACGCGCAAGCGAGGTGCGGCGATGTTGCCGGGAATATCGTGTGCCTCGATGCACGCCGCCATACAGGTTTGGCACCCAATGCAGCGTGAAGAATCAGCCACGACTCGTTTATTGCCCATGTTGTTCACTCCCTCCTGAATCCCATGCCGGAGAGACCCTGTCGACGTTGCCCCGGACCGCCCGTGGTCCGGCATCGACGTATCGAGTGCATGCGGCGAAACAGGCACTTCGATAGAATTCCTCCAACGATATACAGGTTAAATATACGCAGTTGCAGGGGGCAAACTTGAGCATAGGCCCTGCAATACGAGTGTATTGCAGGGGTTTTGGCAGGTTGGAATTATTCTCTAAAAGCTATAAAGGTGAGTGTATTACATGCGTACGCCCAAGAAAGATTTCACGTTCGCTTCTGAAGGATGTAGTACGTTTGTAATATTGTTCACAATCAATTACTCTAGTGCAATAAAGTAGTGGTAATAAGATTGGCCATTATTAGCCGATGCTGTATTTGACTGTTCATATTGCACGCTCATTAAGGGAGGCCAGTAATGTCATCGACTCAAAAACGAGCCATCCTGCAGGTGCGCATTCGCGAGGAAGACAAGCAGCATGCCGAGCATCTCTACGACGCCATGGGCACATCGCTCGCCGAGGCTGTCCGTTTATTTGTCGCGCAGAGCATTTTGATGCGCAAGCTCCCCTTTCAGCCGGTCGCCGTGCGCTCAAAGGACGGCACCGCCGCCTATGGATCGCTCAAAGCATATGGTGACCCCAATCGCCGTGCCGAGGAGCGCAATGCCTGGATTGAGTACCTTGCCACGGAAAGCGACGATTCGATTTTGGGTCCCGAGGAAGTAGATATCCATGAGTAGCACCATCATCGACGAGACCGTCATCCTACGCTACCTGCTTGACGACGACGAAGTTCTGTCACCTCGCGCTGCCAAGGTCATCGCCACACGCACCGCTCGCGTCTACCCCGAAATCATCACGCGCGTCGCGGTCACGCTGCGCGACGTCTATAAGGTTCCCCGCGTTGAGATTGCTACGGCCATGAGAAGGCTGCTCGATGACGTCATGGTCGACGAGCCCACCGTTGTCGCCCTTGCCATCAAACTCTTTGGCAAAACGCATATGGACTTTACCGACTGTCTGCTTGCCGCCCGTACCGCCATCTATAACGATGATGTCGTGAGCTTTGGCAAGCCCATCATCCAAGGCATGATCGATTACCGCCGCCAGCGCCAAACCGCTGCCGACGCCCGCGACCGCGCCGCCGAATCCCGCAGCCGCAGCACCGACTCCACCATCGACAAGCTCCGCCACCGCCCCCGCAGCTAACCGGCAGGCAACGGCATCGCCCGCCTCTCAGCCCCATCCCCTCCTAAGTTGCGGTGAAATACGGACTGTTTCATGCCTTTAAAGGCCTCAACAGTCCGTATTTCACCGCAATTTATTAAAGGTTGACTGCGAACGATTTCGCTATCGGCGGCCGGCGTAGGGTTTTGTTGTCGGAATACCGTAACCGCGCATCATGGCACCGAACGATTCTACGTCGTAGGTGTCCGAGAGTTTGAAATGAATGACGTTGTGGCCCATGGCGCGAAGGTTCGCGTCGCGCATGAGGGCCGCTCGATAGGTTTTTGCCGCCGCTTGCTCTGGATCATTTTGAGCTTCGTCTTCAAACTTACCCAGCCCATGCAGCTCTGCCAGCGTCCATAAGCCGTCTGGCAACTGCCAGCCATAATCTGCTAGATAATAGCCAGCGTTTCCTGGTCGCGGTATCTCAACTTGAAGCTCAGGCGCGGCAACCCCAGCGAGAATCATCGCTGCTCTCGCCTCGGACTCGCCGCCATTGTCTGACCTGCCATCCATATGCTCAAAAACGTCAAAAGCACGTGCGATGCCATGCAGCCCCCGGCAATTTGCCTGCGCATATGCTCGCAGCTCTTCGCGTTCGACATCGTACTCACGGGCCAAGCCATCAACATAGCCCAGTGCATAGCGAAAGGCGCTCGTTCGGGCGATATCAACAACAGTTCGATACGGATCCGTCAGCGTGAACATACCGAGCCGCCACACCTCGCCCGCCCGCCAGCGCTTGTATTCAACGAACTCATACGTATCACGCCTTGTAGACCGTGGCAGCAGCACTTGCACTTTATCCAGAAGCGTATACGCCGAGCCTATGCCGTAGAGCAGCGCTGCCGTCGATCCGCAAAACACAGCATCCGGTTCAACGACCGCAATAGCGGATGCCAGCTGAAAGATGCGATCTTCAACCCCAAGATCGTTCCAATAGACCGGATCCGCATACACATGGTTGTAAAGGCGAAGCATGAGCTCTTCCTGCATAAGCTCGCGCGCACGGCGTTCATCCCAAGGATCAATAGTTATAAGCAGCTGTCCATCTTGATGAATTCCAAGGGCCGAGAATAGCATCCTTGCATATGACTGCGGAAAATGTTTGCCTTTATCGAGCATGGCCAACCCCATAACCATCACGGCGGAGAGAATACCATTACGCTATCGCATGCTTCCGTCCGCAGGCCTTGCCAAAAGCTGACCAAAAGCTTGACGTCGCAGGTCAGAGCTTCAAAAAATATTTCCACTCTCGGTAGACGGTCGTTACGACCCTCCCAACGGCATCAAAATCCAACCTTACAAATAGTTGCGGTGAAATACGGACTACATGGGCCATAAAAGCCGGAAAACAGTCCGTATTTCACCGCAACTTAGGTGGGGATGTGGGGTCCCTGACATGTATATGAAAACGGCTCTGGCACCAAATAGAGCCAAAGCCGTTAAAACTATCCTATGGAGCGGGCGACGGGAATCGAACCCGCGTCATCAGCTTGGAAGGCTGGGGTTCTACCATTGAACTACGCCCGCAAGATATGGTCGGGACGACAGGATTTGAACCTGCGACATCCTGCTCCCAAAGCAGGCGCGCTACCAAACTGCGCCACGTCCCGAAGGTGTTGAGCAGCTAAGGTCTAAACCTTGCGTGTCCCAAAGCGAAGGAAATTATAGGGGAGACTCCCCGCCTGTGCAAGCATTGATGCCTTAGCTCCTCGAATGTGCAACAAAACGACTATGGAGCAGGCCTATCACAAACGCCACCACGGCGACCGGCGCCCACGCGGCCCCAATGTCCGCCAGCGGCAGCGCGTCGAACGGCAGCCACGCGCTCGCAAAGAACGCGTCACGAACCGAGGTGATCACGCTCTGCACCGCGACAACGCCGCCGACCCAAACCCACACCTGCGGATGCGCGTCGCAAAAACCGTGCACCAGGCCCATAAGAACCAGCACAATGGCGACGGGGTACAAGGCATTGAGCATGGGCACCGAGAACATAAGGATCACGTCGAGGCCCACGTTGGAGAGCACGCACGAAAACGCTGCGAACACAAAGGCAAGAACCGCAAAGGGACGACGCATAGCCTCCTCGGAGGCCTCCGCTCCCCCTTTAACCACATACGTCTCGCAGAAGTAACGCGAGCAGCAGCTGATGAGGCCGATGCACACGTTCATGCAGGCGAGGAAAAAGATCGCAAAGACCACGACCGTGCCGACAAGGCCAAAGTGCATGGAGGCAGAGCGGGCAAGGATGGCGGCGCCATTGGTGGCATCGGGCATCACGGTGCTGAGCTGCGTGCCGGCAAGCGCCAGGCCGCAGTAGATGATGGCCATGAGCACGCCGGCGATCACGCCGGAGCGCGAAATCTCGAAGGCCACGCGCTTGTCATCGGTAACGCCCAGCTCGTGGATGGTCTCGGCGATGATAATTCCAAAGGCGAGCGACGCGAGCAGGTCCATGGTCTGGTAGCCAGTCAGAAAGCCCTGCACGGCGGCGCCCGCATCGTAGGGAGCCTGAGGCGCGGCAGCCGGTCCCAGCGGCGAGATCACGGCAGCACCCACGACCAGCACGATGAGCGCAATGAGCGCGGGGCCCGTAATGCGACCGAGCACGCGCGTGATGACGCCCGGACGCAGCGTGAGCGCAAACGCGACGACAAAGAAGCCAACGGCAAACACCAGGCGCGCCGTGCCGAGTGAAACACCCTCGGGCAGAAGCGGCACCAGCATCTCGAAGGCCGTGGAGCTCGTGCGCGGAATGGCCAGGCACGGGCCGATGGCCAGATACACCGCCGCGACAAAGAACTCACCAAACTTGGGGTGCACGCGGCCGGCAAGCTCGCGCGCCGTTCCGGCAAGTGCCACGGCGATAAAACCCATGACGGGCAGGCCGATGGCGGCAATCAGAAAGCCGAGCATGGCGACCGGCGTGGCAGAACCTGCCTGCAGTGCCAGCAGCGGCGGAATAATGAGGTTGCCGGCGCCAAAGAGCATCGAGAACAGCGCAATGCCGACGGTAACGACATGGTCGGAGCGCAAACCGCGCGGAGCGGATGAGGCCATATGCACACCTTTCGGGTCGAAACAAAAACGGGACGGGCAAAAGACCCGTCCCGCAAGTATATACGCTCTAGCAGGCTAAATCGCGCAAAGCGTCAATCGCGGTATCGACTTCCTCGTCCGTGTTGAAATACCCAAACGAGAAGCGAACGACACCCTGGCGCTCGGTCCCCAGCGCGCGGTGCATGAGCGGGGCGCAATGGGCGCCGGGGCGCGTCGCAACCCCCCACCCCTGCATGAGCGCGTCCGAGATCTCGGCAGAGTCGATATCACCCACGTTGAGTGAGACGATCGCCGAGCGCACGGGCTGGTCAAACGCACCGTAGAGCGCAATGCCGGGGATTTCGCGCACGCCAGCGAGAAAGCGCTCTGCAAGCGAGCGCTCATGCGCCGCAATCGCCTCGACCCCGCCTTGTGCCTCGATAAAGTCGAGACCGGCAGAAAGGCCCGCGATGCCGTGGCCGTTGAGCGTGCCCGCCTCAAGGCGCGTGGGCCACTCAAGCGGCTGTAGTGGGTCGAAGCTGTGCACGCCCGTGCCACCCATGGCCCACGGAGCCACGTCGATGCCCTCCGCCACGGCCAGGCCGCCGGTCCCCTGCGGACCCATGAGCCCCTTATGGCCGGTAAAGCACACGATGTCGAGGCCCATGGCCTGCATATCGACACGCGCCGTACCGGCAGACTGCGAGGCATCGACGATCACAAGCGCACCTGCCGCATGGGCCATGGCCGCTACGCGCGCAATGTCGACCGCGTTGCCGGTCACATTGGAGGCATGCGTCACCACCACGGCACGCGTACCCGGCGTGACAAGCCGCTCGAGTTCGTCGTAGTCGAGCACACCGTTAACGTCACAGCCCGCATGCTCAACGGTCACGCCCCGCTCCGCTGCCAGGCGGTTGAGCGGACGCAGCACGGAGTTATGCTCGAGCACCGTCGTGACTACGCGGTCGCCGGGGCGCACCACGCCACAGATGACGGTGTTGAGCGCCGCCGTAGAGTTGGGCGTAAAGCACACATGGTCCGCCCTCGGGCAACCTAAAAGGCGCGCGAGCTTGGCACGGCAACCGTGAATCGTACGAGCGGCATCGAGGGCACCCGACGTGGCGCCGCGCCCGGCATTGCCGAGCGAGCACATCGCCTGCGTCACCGCATCGATGATCTCCTGCGGCTTGTGCATGGTCGTCGCCGCGTTATCCAGGTAGATCATCGCACGACCTCCCACATATCAATCACGGTGAAGCCCTCGGTGGGAACGCCCGCCGCGGCGAGTTCGCCGCGCAGCAGCTCCTCATCGGCAGGCAACGCCTTCCACGCCAGACCGCAACCGGCAGCGACCTCCCCGGGCACGGGAATCGTTCGCCCGGGAAGGCCGCGCTCGATGCACAGGGACTCGCACCCCATGGCGGCCGCCGTGGTGGGAAACGTGATGACAAGCGCCGGGCGCTTCTCCCTCATGGCAACTCCAACCAATACGCTACGGGCGCACGACGCGCACAGCCTGCTCCATCTTCTCCACGATCACGTACATGTTGGTGACCTCGCCCACCGCGAGCTGATCTTTAATGCCATAGTGGTCCAGGCAGGTGCCGCAGGTGAGAATCTCGACACCCTGCTCGGCCAGGCCCTTCAGGTCATCGAGCACCGGCGAGCCCTCGACGGTGAGCTTGGCGCCACCGTTGTAGAACAGCATGGTCGCGGGCAGCTCCTCCTGCTGTGTCACGGCAAAGATAAACGCCTTCATGAGCTTGTGGCCCAGCTCGTCGTCGCCACGGCCCATGCAATCGGTGTAGACGGAAATGACGAGTTTGCCCTTGCCGGCGCTGGCGTCACAGAAGGCAGCGCCATCCTGCTCGGAATCGGCCACGGCAACGGCGCCAGAGGTCGCCACGGTCACGTGCCACTCGGCGTCAGAAACCTTCTCGACCGAGGCCGTGCAGCCCTTCTCCTGCGCCATCTTGGAGATGTTCTTGACGGCGGTCTCGTTATCGACCGAGGTCACGACGGCACCCTCGCCATCGAGCTGCTTCAGGGCTTTGAGCGTCTTGACGACGGGCAGCGGGCAGGCATCGCCCATGGCATTGACTTCAATCTTGGTAGACATAGCAAATTCCTTTCGAAAGAACCGTTCTAGAGACGGTAAACAGTTACATAAACGTGCGGGCTAGCGGACAACGTGGACGGCAGGACCGCCTGGCACCGGCTCGCACACGCGACCGACGACGGCGGCAACGCGCCCCTCGGCATGTAAACGACGCGCAAGCTCATTCACATCCTTCGCGGGCGCCGCAATAAGCAAACCACCCGAAGTCTGCGGATCGTACAGCGCATCCAACATGCCCGGCTCCAGGTCATCGTCAGCCGTCACGCGCGGGCCAAAGAAGTCCTGGTTGCGGTAGGAGCCCGCGGGGATAATGCCCAGACGCGCCATGTCGAGCACTTGATCAAAGAGCGGCACCGCTCCCGACGCAAGCTCAATCTGCACGCCCGAGCCCTCGGCCATCTCGCATGCGTGCCCGATCAGGCCAAAGCCCGTAATGTCGGTACAGCCGTGAAGTTCGAGTCCCTCGGCCAGACGAATCGGAGCCTCGTTGAGGGTGCGCATCGAGTCAAACATCGGACCAGCCTCGTCCTGCTCGATGAGCTCGCCCTTAATGGCCGTGGTGATGATGCCCGAGCCGATCGCCTTGGTCAGCAGCAACGCATCGCCCACGCGAGCACCGCTGTTGGCGAGCATGCGGTCGAGCGCGACAAACCCGCTCACGGACAGGCCGTACTTGGGCTCGTCGTCGTTGATGGTGTGGCCGCCCGCGATGGAGCAACCCGCCTCGACGCACTTGTCGGCGCCGCCCGCCAGAATCTGACCGGCAACCTCAACGCCCAGACAGCTCGGGATGCACAGCAAGTTCATGGCATGGCTCGGCCGCCCGCCCATGGCGTAGATGTCCGACAGTGAGTTTGCCGCGGCAATCTGGCCGAACAGAAACGGGTCGTCGACCATCGGTGGGAAGAAGTCGATGGACTGCACGAGCCCCAGGTTCTCCCCTACGCGGAAGACGCTCGCATCGTCGGAGGTATCGAACCCCACGAGCAAGTTGTCGTTATGCACATTGGGTAAATCGCCCAGGACCTGGGCGAGGGCTCCGGGGGCCAACTTAGCGGCTCAACCGCTCGCGGCCGTCATGGACGTGAGCCTCATGGTGTCCTTAGCCATACGAACCCCCTTCCATCAAATCAACGACTTTAAGTATACGCCCCAGGCACGCTTCCCAAGAGACCGCCGACGGCTCGAACGTCGAAGGCGGCGCCGCAAGCGCCTGCGCGATAGCATCTGCCAGCGCGCGCTCAAACAGCGGAAGGTCGGCCGCCACGGGCGTGTCGACATCCGTCATACGCGGCGACGCCACCCACGTCACGGGAGCACCGGGAAGCATCGCCTCCATCCAGGGACGAACGCCGGGCAAATCGGTCGCCACAACTTTGCAGCCGCACGCGAGGGCCTCGATCGTCACGAGCGGCAGACCCTCGTAAAACGAAGGCAGCACAAAGACGTCGGAACTGCGGTAGGCACGCACGAGTTCATCGCTATCCAGGCGCCCCGCCAGCGTCACCGGCACATCCGAGGCCGCGGTCAAGCGCTCGATACGCGCGTACTCGGCATCGTCCCCGCGGCCGCCCACAAGTACCAAGCCAGATGGGCGGACGCCATCGTCAATCGGCAATGACACAGCTCGAACCAGCGACTCGACGCCCTTTTTGAAGCAAATCTTGCCCACGTACACAAGCGATCCCGGCTGCCTCACCACGCTTGCGTCGCGGCAGAAGACGCGATGGTCGTAGCCCGTCCCAATCACGTGGATGCGATCGGCATCGACGCCGCAAACCAGGCCAATCTGCTCAGCCTGCTCAGCATGGAGCGCAAAGACGGCATCGAGCCGACGAACCGCACGTACGATGCGATCGCGCTCGAGCGCATGCGAACGCAGCTGGCGCAGATCGGTCGAATGGCACACGGCAACAACCGGCACGTCCCAGACGCACTCGCGCGCCAATGCGGTCACCAGATACAGGTGATGGCAAAGCACCAGATCGGGCCGAAACTCAGCCACCGCCCGATCGATTGCAGCAGCAAATGCCCGCTCAAATGCCTTGAGCATCGAAGGCGTCAGGTCACGATAGCGTGTGGAGGGATAGGGCATGACATCGGACATACCGCAGATGGGAAACGGCAGCTCGGGCGACTCGAACGGTACGGCAAACACGGCAGCACGCCGGTCCAGCTCGCCTTGGGTATCACCCGGTGCCGCGCCGCAAAGCACGGCGGCGCGATGCCCCGTCTCGATCTGCTCGCGCACAAGCGCGGCAAGGTAGGTGCCACTGCCGGTGCTATCTGGTTTTTGTGCCGAGATATTGAGGATGCGCATGTCGCGGTACACCCCTAGGCCAAGGCGGCGGCACGGACAGCCGCGCCGATCGCTCCGGCAAAGCGAGCCTGGGGCGAGGTGGTCACCGGCGACCCCAGTAGCTCGCCCAACCGCTCCACCACGAAGGCGTTCTCGCACAGGCCACCGGTCAGGTAGTACGGGGCGCCCGCGGCCTGCCCGGCCATGGTCGCCACGCGCGAGACCACGCTGTCGATCACGCCACGTGCAATGTTCTCGCGCGGCTCGCCGCGACCGATCAGGCTGATAACCTCGCTTTCGGCAAACACGGTGCACATGCTGCTGATCTTGGTGGGCTCGCCGGAACACGCCAGGTCGGCCATCTGCTGCTGGGAAATGCCCAGGCGGTCGGCCATGATCTCCAAAAAGCGCCCCGTGCCGGCGGCACACTTGTCGTTCATGGCAAACTTGGACACGCGGCCGCCTTTAAGCTGAATGACCTTGGTGTCCTGGCCGCCCACGTCGATCACGGTGCCGTGGTCGCCAAACAGGCACACGGCACCGGTGCCGTGGCAGGAGATCTCGGTCACGACCTTGTGTGCATAGGGCACGGCGACACGACCGTAGCCGGTCGCGACCACGCGCACGTCGTCGGCAGCCACGTCATAACCCGCCGCTGCCAGTGCCTTGCGCAGCCGCTCGGAAGCATCGACCGAGGAGAACCCGGTTGGCTGCACGCACGTCCACGCCACCGAACCCTCTCCATCGACCACAGCAGCCTTAGCCGCCGTAGACCCGATATCGATCCCGATCCCTATCATGGCTCTCTCCCAATCTAAACATCATAGACAGTGGCGCGTTCAGGCGCCTTAGCTCTAGGTTTCTCAGGTGCCGGAGATTGCCCCGAAAGAGGAGCGCAGCGTACTTTGGGTACGCAAGCGACGGTTTGAGGGGCAAGATCCGGTGCCCGAGGAAGCTAGAGGGTTTCGATGAAGGCAGCGATGCGGGTCTCGATCTGGCCCATGTCGCCGTTGCTGTAGTCGGTCTCAATCTTCATATACGGAATACCCGCACCCTCGACAGCCTCCTGCATGCGCGCACTCTCCACGTTAAAGGTGTGGCACGCCTGGAGCACGCTCTCTACCACGCCATCGACATGGTACTTCTCGCACATGGCCAGCGTATTATCCATACGACCGTCGTTGGGCGTCATGACCGAGCAGTTGATATCCAGGTAGCGGTCGGCGATGGCGCGCAGGATGTCGGGAGCCTCCGGGTCGATCATCATGGCCGCCGTGCGCTCGCCCGAGCAGTCGTCCATGCACACGACCACACCGCCGTTGGACTCGATGGTGCGACCGATCTTGTTGATCACACCGCCCACCGGGCAACCGGTGATCAGAATGCGCTTGGCATCCGCCGCAACCGGGCGCTCGCCCGCGTCGTAGGCCTCGCGCAGCTTGACAACCTTTTGCTCCAGCTGCTGCGTATAGGCCTCGATATCAAAGCTGAACGTACCGGCAAACATGGTGCTCATCAGGTCGACGCCGCTCATGGCCGCCGGTTGGTTGGCCTGCAGCGCAAACATCTCGAGCTGGGCCGCACGCAAGCGGTTGCGACGACGGGCGGCAGCGCGCAGGTCATCGTCGGTAATCGTGATGCCGTAGAAGCCCTCGAGCTCCTCCTTGAGCAGGCGGCACTCCTCGTACCAGCCTTCACGCTCGTAGGCGCGATCGCGACCCTGCGGAAGATGCAGAATGTGCGTGCGCTTGAGCTCGTTGAGCAGCTCGTACATCTTCTTCTTGCCGTCGCAGGTGGTCTCGCCGATGATCATGTCGCTAAAGTACGTAAACGGGCACTTTTGCGAGTAGGCAAAACCGTAGGTCGACTTGATGAGCGGGCAGAGGTTTGCCGGCAGCACCTTCTCGGCCTCGGGAATCACCTCGTCGGATGTACCGCACAAGGCCACACTTGCAGCGCCCGCGGCATCGATAATCTCGAGCGGCGTATAGCTGCACAAAAAGCCGACCAGGCGATTACCCGCCTGCTTGTAATCCTTAACGCGAATAAACGCCGCCTTGCGCTGCTCGTTGAACTCCTCAAACGTGCGCGGCAACGGCTGTTCCTCAATATCGGCCATAGTAGTTCCCCTCTCTTGCACCGATATACCGACAATTTAACAACAAACCCACGCCATACCCAAAAGGAAGCATCCTCTAGGGAATGGCGTCGATAAGCTCCTGCGTATACGGATCGCTCGGGTGCGCGATCACGTCCTCGGCCGCGCCCTCCTCGACAAGACGACCGTGGTAGAGCACGCCAATCCGGTCGGACATATGCCGGACCACACGCATATCATGCGTGATAAACAGCATCGCCACGCCCGTCGTGCGCTGCAGGTCGCGAAGCAAGTTGAGCACTTGGGCCTGAACGGACACGTCTAGCGCCGAGACCGGCTCGTCGCATACCACAAGGCGCGGCTCGCAAATAAGCGCCCGTGCCAGATTGAGTCGCTGACGCTGTCCCCCCGAAAGGTCATGCGGATAGCGGTCATAATGCTCTGCCAGAAGACCGACCGAGGCCAGGGCCGAGAGCGCGCGCTCATGGCGCTCATCCGCATCGCGCACGCCGGCGATAATCAGCGGCTCCTCCAAAATGCGGCCGACACGGTTGCGCGGGTCAAAAGCCGTAGAGCTATCTTGGAATACCAGCTGGATCTCGCGGCGAAACGGTTTGCGTTCGCGCTCCGACATCGTGGCGAGGTCGTGCCCGCGATAGACAATCGAGCCGGAATCCGCACGCTCGAGACCACAGATCAGGCGTCCAGTCGTCGACTTGCCCGATCCGGATTCGCCAACCAGGCCATAGACCTCACCCGGCGCGATCTCAAACGACAGATCGTCCACGGCGGTAAAGGCCTGACGCTTAAAACCTGAGCCCGGCATGGGATACGCTTTAGTCAGATGTGAGACCCTAAGCAGGGCTTCGCTATCAACAGCCATGGCACTCCCCTTTCTCGACAAGCCAGCATTTAGACCGGTCGCACGCGTTCACGGCAACCAGCGGAGGCTCCTGCGCGCGGCAACGCTCGTCCGCCCGGGCGCAACGAGGCGCAAAGCGGCATCCACAGGGTATTGCCGTAAGCGGCGGCACAGTGCCCGGAATATCCGCCAGCGTGTCAACTCGCTCGCCTTCGAGCGGCGGAATGCTCGCGATGAGCCCCTGGGCATACGGGTGGCTCGGGCGCTCCATAAGGCCGCAGGCGTCGATCTCTTCTACGATTTGGCCCAGATACATGACGTGCACGCGCGAGCAGATGCTCGTGACGACACCCAAATCATGGCTGATAAAAAGCACCGCCATGTCCTCGGAACTGTTGAGGTCGCGCAGGAGATCCAAAATCTGTTTTTGAGTCGTCGTGTCGAGCGCCGTGGTGGGCTCATCGGCAATCAGCAGTCGCGGATGACCGGCAAGCGCCATGGCGATCATCACGCGCTGGCGCATGCCGCCCGAGAAGTCGCTCGGATACATGTCGAAGCGGGCCGCGGCATCTCGAATTCCCACACGCTCCAACAGCGATAGAGCCTCGTTGCGGGCTTCGCGTCGGCTCACCTTACGGTGGGCCCGCACGGCCTCGACGACCTGGGCCCCGACCGTCATGACGGGGTTAAGCGAGCTCAAAGGGTCCTGGAAAATCATGGCGATGTCACAGCCGCGCACCTTGCGCATCGTCTTGAGCGGACGCGCTAGCAGATTCTCACCATCAAACACAATCTGGCCCTCATAGGCCATCTTCTGTTCATGCTCCAATAGGCGCATGACACTCTGGGCAAACACCGACTTACCGCAGCCGGACTCGCCGACAACACCAACGATCTCGCCGGCATCGATATGTAGGTTGAGTTTGTTGACGGCTTCCAGCGCGTTGCCATCGCGGCCCACAAACGAGATGCAGAGGTCGCGCACGTCCAAAAGATGCTGAGCCATGGGCTAGTCCTCCTTGGTCTTGGGGTCGAGGGCGTCGCGCAGGCCGTCGCCGGCCAGATTGAGCGAAAGCACGCTCGCGATGATGGCCGCTGCCGGGAAGAAAATCATCCACCAGGCTTTGCGCATCACGTTCTTGCCCGCCTGCAGGATGTTTCCCCAGCTGGCGTCGGGCGCCTTGATACCCAGGCCCAGAAACGAGAGGGCGGCCTCCGAGAGCACGGCCTCGGCAAAGACGAAGGTCGCCTGCACCAGGAAGGGTGCCATAACGTTGGGCACGATATGCAGCCACACGATGCGCGCGGTCGAGGCACCCTGCACGCGCAGGGCCTCCACAAAGGGCTCCTCCTTGACCACCATCGCACGCGAGCGCACGATGCGCGCCATGCTGGGCGTATAGACGATGGAGAGCGCGATGATGACGTTCCAGACCGAGGCACCCATCATGGCCATGAGTGCGATAGCCAAAAGCACGCCCGGAATGGACAAAAGGCCGTCGCAGATGCGCATGAGAATATGATCGAGCCTCTCGTTGTAGCACGCATAGGCGCCGATCACCAAGCCGAGCGCACTCGTCGCAAGCGTGACGGCAATGCCAACGCCAAGCGACACGCGCGCGCCCGCGATGACGCGGGCAAGCAAGTCGCGGCCAAAGTCATCGCAGCCAAAGGGATGCGCGGGCGAAGGTGCCGAAAGTCGCAACGTCATCTCCTGCGCATTGGGATTAACCGTCCACACCAGCGGACCGACGAGCGCGATCAGCGCAATCGCCAGGAAAATGCAGCCGCCGACCACAAGCCCCTTGTTGGCAAGAGCCTTCTTAAAGTTTGTCATCATGCATCGCCCCATTTGCGAGCGCGCGGGTCAAAAGCGCCGTAGGCAAGGTCGACGGCCAGATTGATCATCGAATTCAACAAGGCGATGACCAGCAGCACGCCCTGAATCACCGGATAGTCGCGACGCTCGATAGAGCTCGTGACCAGCTGGCCCAAACCAGGGATGTTAAAAATGGCCTCAGTCACCACTGCGCCCGTAATCAGAGCGCCAAAAGAATAGCCGACCGAGGTGAGAATCGGCAGCGCGGCGTTGCGCAGGGCATGGGTCAGCACCACGCGAACCTCGGAGACGCCCTTGGCACGCGCCGTCTTGACGCAGTCGAGCTGCATGGCCTCGATCACGCTCGAACGGGTCATGCGCATGAGCAGGGCCGCCTGCACGCATCCAAGCGATATGGCCGGCAACGCAAGATAGCGTAAATGGCTGAACCAGCCCTTCGATAGCGGCGCATAGCCGGCCACCGGGAACACACGCAACGTGACGGCAAACAGCCACATAAGCATGAGCGCCATCAAAAAGCCGGGTATCGCCACGCCCAAAAGAGCAACGACACGCAAGACCGCGTCGGTGCGCGACCCATGCTTGAGGGCAGCGACGACGCCGCAGGGCAGTGCAATCAACAGCGCGATGAGCTGTGCCAGAAGCGCGAGCGATAGCGTGGGGCCAAAGTGCTCGGCGATCGCCTGCGTGACGGGCTGGCGCATAAAATACGAATCGCCCAGGTCGCCGGTAAGCACGCCGCCCATCCACTCAACGTAGCGCTGCGGCAGCGGCTCGTTGAGTCCCAGGCTATCGTTGACGCGCTCGATCTGGTCGGCCGAAGCCTCCATGCCGAGCATCGAAGAGGCCGGGTCACCCGGTGTGAGATAGATAATCAAAAACACGACGACCGAGATGATGAGCATCACCGGAACCATCGCGCCTATACGTTTGAGCGTGTACTTCAACATGCGAGGCGTCTATTTCCCCTCTGAACGTGGACAGGGCGTGGCGGCCACAGGGGACCAGACCCCTCCAGCCGCCACGCCATCTATTGCATTACTCCGGACGCTTGGCATTCCAAACGATGGCGCCGTCGAGCACCTCGACGTCCTCGACGTCTGCCTGGGTGCCCGTGATGGAAGCGTAGTGGCAAAGCGGCTCGATGACGGCGATCTCATAGAGGCGCTCCTGAGCCTCGGCCCACTTTTTGGCCGCGGCGTCGGTGTCCTTGGCGGTGCGGGTCTCGGCCACGAGCTTGAGCGCCTTCTCGTCGGACAGGCCATAGAAGGCCTTGGAGACCGAGAGGGACTGGGCCGGGATGGGCTTGTAGTTGGTGGAGGCCACAAAGAGGTCCCACTGCTCGGGCTTGCCGGAGCGGATGTCCATGAAGGTCGCGAACTCATAGCTCTCGACCTCGGCGGTGAAGCCGGCCTTCTCGAGCTGCTCCTGCAGCGCGACGGTAGCGTTGTACATATCCTTGTAGTCGGGGGTAGTCAGCAGCTTGACCGTCTCACCGGCATAGGAGGTCTTGGCCAGAGCCTTCTTGGCGGCCTTGGCGTCGGCCTGGTTGAAGTACTTCTTGCCCGCGTCAGTCGCCCACTGAGTGTTCTCGGGGTTGCCAAGGTTGGGATCGATGTTGAAGAGCTCCTTCTCGCCATAGGCGGCAAGAGCGGCCGCCTCGCAGTCGATAGCCATGAGAGCGCACTTGCGGATCTGCTCGTCGGCGAAGACGCCCTCGTTCATGTTGAGGAAGGCGGTCAGAACGCCGGCATTATGGGTGTAGAGCTTGACGTCGTCGTTGCCGTCGAAGTCGTGGTAGTTCTCGGTGGGGATCTCGCCAGCGATATCGTACTCGCCGGTCTCAAACCCGCTCACGCGCGTGGAGGCCTCGGTCACGAACTGATAGTAGATGTCCTTGGTGGGCGCGGAGACCTTGCCGGTGTAGCCCGAAGCCTTGCCGTAAGCGGCGACATAGTCTTCGTAGCGGGTGAGATGGACGTACTGGTCCTGCTTCCACTCCACAAACTTGTAAGCACCGGTACCCACGTACTCGGTCACGCCGGTATCGCCCGCGGCCTCGATGACCTCGGAGGGGAAGATACCCGGATACTGGGAGTGGTTGCCCAGGATGATCAGAAAGTCGATGGCGGGCTCGGTCAGCGTGCAGGTGACCTCGTGGTCGCCCGAGGCGGCGAAGGTGGCGCCGGGCAGCAGGCTCGCGGCGCGGTCGTTGACGGTGAGCCAGCGGTTCATCGAGGCCACGACGTCCTCGGAGCCAAGCTCCTTGCCGTTGTGGAAGGTGACGCCCTCGCGCAGCTTGATGGTGTAGGTCAGGCCGTCGTCGGAGACCTCATAGCCCTTGGCCAGCACGGGCTGGGGCTCGTAGTCGCTATCGAGGCCAAAGAGCGGCTCGACGACGTTGCAAATGATGTCCATGGTCACAAGCGACGACGTGGTGTGCGGATCGAGACCGTCCGGGCTCGCCGGCAACGCGATCTGCAGCTCGTCGCGATACTCCACATCCTGGCCGGAGGCAGCGGCGCTACCGCTCTCGGCGCCCGAACCGCCGCAGCCGGTGAGGCCGAGGCCCGCCATGGCGCACAGGGCGGCGGAGCCGGTCAGAAAACCGCGACGGGAAACGCCCGCCTTGAAAAGGTCGTTGTTCATTGAGTTCCTTTCGTGTCTGAATAAACAGATAGAATCTGCCGGGACGGCGGAAATCCCCCCCGCCCCGGCAGTTATGCGAAGCCGATCGGCGCCCTGCGGTGCATCCGGACACCGGCCGACATGGCAACGGAGAAATCCCTATCGCGTGGATAGGAACACCCGGCGGCACGGCTTAGCGCGGGTGCGGCTAAATCGTCTCGAGGAAGGCTTCGATGCGGGTCTGGAGCTGACCGGCATCCTCGCCGGCGTAGTCGGTCGTGAGGCAGACGCGGCAGCGCCTCGCGCATTCGCGCAGGGGCAGCATGAGCACGAA
>UQUL01000010.1 GCA_900544235.1 uncultured Collinsella sp. | reverse complement strand
GAGATTACTACGCGTCTCGTGGGCTCGGAGATGTGTATAAGAGACAGCTTTCTGACGGTAGCGGTACTTGGCGCCTACGCGAATGCCGCCGGACGTGAGTTCTGCCTCCATGCGTGCGTCAGGGGCGCTCCAGATCCAGTCGTTGGCCGTGAGCGCCGTGGCCGTCAGGTCCTCGGCCTCGCCCAGATGCACTATGTTGTTGGTGGCGTCGACGGCCGTTACGTACACGGGATGCGCCATCGCGACGCCCAAGCCCTTGCGCTGGCCGATGGTATAGCGCAGCGCGCCGTTATGGCGTCCGACCACGCTGCCGTCGCGCCACACAATGTCGCCCGGTGCAGCGGCATGTCCGCAGCGGCGCTCGATATAGCCCGCATAGTCACCGTCCGCGATAAAGCAGATATCCTCGCTCTCGGCCTTCTTGGCGTTGATGAAGCCCTGTTCGGCGGCAATGCGGCGCACGTCGCGCTCTTTGTCCAAGCCCGCCAGCGGAAAGATCGTGCGCGACAGCCGCGCCTGCGTGAGCGAATACAAAAAGTAACTCTGGTCCTTCTTGGGGTCCTCGCCACGGTGCAACTGCCAGGTGCCGTCGGATGCCTGACTCGTTTTGGCGTAGTGACCTGTGGCGATGTAGCCGCAGCCCATGTTCAGCGCTGCATCGAGCAGCGTGCCAAACTTAATGTGGCGGTTGCAGATAATGCACGGATTGGGTGTCAGCCCCTCCTGGTAGGCGTTCACAAAACGCTCGATAACGTTGCGGTCGAAGGTCTGCTGTAGGTCGAGCACATGGTGGGGTATCCCCAGGCGCTCGGCGACGTCCTTTGCATCGGCGATGTCGCGGTCGACTTTGCTCATGCCCGTGGCGGGGTCGGGCGCGGGGCAGGTGAGGCGCATGGTGGCGCCGACGCATTCGTAGCCCTGGCTTTTGAGCAGGTAGGCAGTCACGCTGGAATCGACGCCGCCACTCATGGCGACGAGCACGCGCTTGTTGTGCATGGGGAGGTTCTCCTTGGTGGCATGTGGCCAAAAAAGAAAAGCGGCGCGGGAGGCTGGTTCCGCGCCGCAGACATTGTAGCAAGTTCGGACGACTCGTGGGGCGCCCTGATGGGATGGGCTCAGACTGCCGGGAGAGAGGAGACCGGTTCGTCCTGGGCTCAACCTATGGTCGACAGGCCCTAGTCCTGGAAGAGTGCCGTGGACAGGTAGCGCTCGCCGGTATCGGCGAGCAGGGCCACGATGGTCTTGCCCTCGTTCTCGGGGCGCTTGGCCAGCTGCAGTGCGGCCCACACGGCGGCGCCGGACGAAATGCCCACGAGCACGCCCTCCTTGTGGCCCACGGCGCGGCCGGTCGCAAAGGCGTCGTCGTTCTCGACGGGGATGATTTCGTCATAGACCTGGGTGTCGAGGACGTCGGGCACAAAGCCGGCGCCGATGCCCTGGATCTTGTGCGGGCCGGCCTGGCCCTTAGAGAGCACCGGGGAGGTGGCGGGCTCAACGGCGACGACCTTAATCTCGGGGTTCTGCTCCTTGAGGAACTCGCCCACGCCGGTCACGGTGCCGCCGGTGCCAACGCCGGCGACGAAGATGTCGACCTTGCCGTCGGTGTCATCCCAGATCTCGGGGCCGGTCGTGGCCTTGTGGATGGCGGGGTTGGCGGGGTTTACAAACTGGCCGGCGATAATGCTGTTGGGTGTCTCCTTCTGCAGTTCCTCGGCCTTGGCGATGGCGCCCTTCATGCCCTTGGAGCCGTCGGTGAGCACGAGCTGTGCGCCGTATGCCTGCATAAGTTTGCGGCGCTCGACGGACATGGTCTCGGGCATGGTGATGATCACCTTGTAGCCGCGAGCCGCCGCCACCGAGGCGATGCCGACGCCGGTGTTGCCACTCGTGGGCTCGATGATGGTGTAGTCGTCGCCGCGCACGAGCTTGCCGGCCTTCTCGGCCTCGTCGATCATGTTCTTGGCGACGCGGTCTTTGACGGACCCGGCGGGGTTGAAGTATTCCAGCTTGACGAGCACGCGGGCCTTGAGGTCTTCATCGGCCTCAAAGTGAGTGAGCTCCAGAAGCGGAGTGTGGCCGATAAGCTGATCGATGGACGTGTAAACATTGCTCATGGTGAACCTCCAAAGTGTTCAAATGACTGGATACCGTGTGGTTTTACGGTGTGTGTAACAGCGAAACCCACAAACCTTATAGGTTGTTCGTTTGCTGTTGGCAAGCATAGTAGGCACTAAAGCCTAGTAACGCAATAGGAAATAGAAGATTATTACGAGTCGATTAACCAGCTTGACGGGAATAGGTATTTTCAAAACCAATTTTTCGGCTAGAATTTCTACGAATTAAAAGACCGAAAGGCAGCAATATATATGTTGGTTTCCACAAAGGGCAGATATGCCCTGCGCGTTATGGTCGATCTGGCCGAGCACCAGGCGGCAGGCCGCATTCCCCTCAAAGAGATCGCGGCGCGTCAGGGGATTTCTGAGAAATATCTGGAGAACATTTTGGCTACGCTCGTCCGCGCCAATATGCTCTCGGGCATGCGCGGCAAGGGCGGCGGCTACGTGCTCACGCGTCCGCCCGAGCAGTACACGGTGGGCGAGATCTTGCGCCTGACCGAAGGCAGCCTGGCACCGGTCGCATGCCTGGACGGCGACTGCAAGGGCTGCTCGCGTTCGGACGAGTGTCCCACACTCGGCGTGTGGAAGAACCTGGACAAGCTCATCAACGACTACCTCGATGGCGTGACGCTCGATGCGCTCGTCGCCCCCAACGAGGGCTACGACTACGTCATCTAGCCCCACCTGCCATTTGGGGACGGGGCAGAAATGGTAGATTTTCTTGCCCTCTGAGGCTTGACAAATGACAAGGCCGCCCATCGTTGCGATGGACGGCCTTCGTTTTGGCGTGTTGTGGCGGTCCGTATCCGGTCGCTTTAGTTCCTGGCGATGCTGTCGAGTATGCTGCGCATGATGGATACCAGGATGCTGCCCATAAAGGCCGATCCAAAGCCGGCGATAGAGATGCCAGCGCCGAGGATATTGACGGAGAGGTAGCTGGCTAGCTCGAGCATAAAGCTGTTGACTACGAGCTGAAAAATACCAAGCGTGATAATAGTGAGCGGCAGCGAGATGACCGTCAGGAACGGCTTGACGAGCGAGTCGACGATGTTGAGGAACAGTCCCACGAAGGCAAAGCAGACCCAAGCGTCGGCCATGCCGAAGGGCTGAATGCCGGGGACGAGAAACGTTGCGATCGCGATGGCGATTGAGGTCAAAAGCCAGTTGAGCAAAAAGCGCATGGTGGGAATCCTTTCTTGCGCATGGCGTGGGGAGGGGGCGTGAGGGGCGCACATCTTTGCAACTCGGGTAGATGCGCGGGCACGGCCCTGTTTGGGCACCCATTGTTCCAGATATTCGTGGAGCTTGCGTGCGCATTCGGTTTCAAAACGGCGTTCGTCCTAAAAAACGTGCCGCTGGCAGAGAGTCTTGTCGCTTTAGTTTGGTGGTGTGCTAAACTGCTACGGGCAAAAGCCACAGGCGTTGCCCTATTGCATATTACGGGTGAACGATGCCCGATGTCAGTATCAACTTCGATGCCTTTTGGCGGGTTTGGCGGTGATCGATGAATATCGAGAACATGTTTGACAAGCCTGATGTCAAGCAGCTGGTCCACGCATTTAGCCTTTTGGACGACGAGAAAGATATCCAAGCGTTTTTGACCGATATCTGCACGCCGCGTGAGATTTGCGATCTATCGCAGCGTCTGCAGGTCGCGCGTTACCTGGACGAGGGCGAGCCCTATGTCGAGGTTCAGGCGCGTACCGGCGCTTCATCCACCACGGTGAGCCGTGTATCCAAGGCGCTCAACGGCGAGTACGGTGGCTACCGCAAGATCCTCATCAAGCTGGAGGATGGCGAGTAGGCCGCGCCAAAAAAACGATTTGTACAAAACCGCTCCTCCGGGGGCGGTTTTTTGATCCCTTGGGGACGGAGGAAAACGGATCATCGGGTTAGACTGACCCCCTCGACGATCCGTTTTCCTCCGTCCCCAAGGGATCAAATCTGTTGGCGTGGGGCAAATCTGTCCGCTTGGGCGGGTAGGATGGATGCATTGATTATTGCGAACAGTTTGAGCGGAGGACCATGCCTGTTCGAATCTATACCACCAATGCCGGCACGGATTTGAGCGATGCCGAGTCGTCGTTGCTTGCCGACCTTATTGCCCGCCACGGGCGTGCCGTGTTGCTGGCACCTACGTTTGCCGAGCTCGACCTGTGCCGTCATGATGCGGCGGAAGCCGGCGTTTCGCTGGGTATCGACTACAAGACGCCTACATCGTGGCTTCGCTCGCTTTGGGAGCTTTTGGGCGACGGGCGCGGTTTCGTCGACAACCTGCAGCGCCAGATGCTGTTCTCGGACATGGTCACGCGTCTCGACGATGCCGACCTGCAGCCGCTTTCGCGCAGCCAGGGCACGGTGCGCATGCTTGCGCGCATGGCCCGCGATGTGCTGCCGGGTGTGGCGGGGACGACGGCCGAGCGATGCCGTGGCAACAATTGCCAGCCTGAGCCAAAAAGCGATGCCGAGGCTCGTGTGTTCGAGCTTTTGCGTGCCTACGCGGGCGGTTTGGACCGTCGAGACATGGTCGAGCCCTGCGAGGCAGCTGACATTATGGCTGGTGCCCTGGCCGATAACCTGCCGGCGTGTACCCGCGCCGTATGCGTGCGCGGTATCACGTCGTTTACGCACGGCCTGCTCGAGCTGCTGTCTGCCGTGGCGAACAATGGGGGAGAGGTTGTCGTGCTGCTTGCCCGCGAGCAGGCGGCGATGCGCGAGGAGCTTGCCGCGGCATTTGATGCCCGCGGTGTGCTGTTTGAGATCGCGCCGCTGGGGGAGGACGCCGTCGCGTCTGATGCCGCTTGCGGGACCGCCGCTCAGCCTGCCTTTATTGAGGTCGCCGGCCCCCATGCCCGTGCCCATGCTTATGCGGACGCCATCGATAAGTTGGTGAAATCGCACAAGGAGTCCAAGGCCGATAAAGCTACGGCAACGCCTGCCGACCCCGCGCACGTGCTCGTCGTTTCTGCCCGGGCATCCCGGCTGTTCGGTGAGCTCGCCTCTCGTCTGGCGGCTCGTCATATCGCCGCCGAGACAACTGAGTTCACGGCGTTTTCCCAATCCATTGCGGGCAGGCAGCTTGCGGCGCTTGCCGGCCTGATCGAGCGCATGAAGGCCGCCGATGAGGGCATGGCGTCAAAGACCGAGTGGTGGCCCGCGCCGGAGCTTACCGACTGGATCTACAGTCCGCTTTCGGGCGCTGATGCCGTCAATGCCCGTACCTTCGATAAGAATATGCGTCTTTCGCGCAGCAAGACTACCGCGGGCGTTAAGAGCCTGCTGCAGAGCGTTCAGGGCCAGGTGAGGGGCGCGCGCAAGGCGGCGAGCGACGAGAACTGGTTTAAGAACGTACCGTGCGTGGTCTCGGACGTGTTCCAGGCGCTGTGGCGTGACAAGCCCGTGACGGCGCTCAAGGCCATGCTTGCCGTTGCCGAGGCGTTGCCCGATCGCTCGCTGGGCAGCTTGGATGGCCAAGCCCGTCGCCAGGCGGAGGTGGCCCTGCTGCGCCACGCCATCGACATCCTTATGAATGGCGCCCGCGCGCTCGACGTGTCGCAGGCCGCAACCGTGCCCGTGCTCGATGGCATTCGCACCAAGGTGGACAAGCGTAGCGCCGCCTACGATTACGAGACCCACGAGGTTGACCGTGCGCCACGTGCTCAGGTTCGTTTTGCTTCGCTTGCCGATGCGGCGGCTCTGCGCCCCGGCAGCTACGATGCCGTGCTGTTTGCCGATGTCGATCTGGACAGCTATCCGCTCTCACACGAGGAGGGGCCGCTGGCCACGCTGGCGGCGAGCCTTGGTCGCGAGGGCGTGACGCTTGAGCCCGCGGCCTTGCTGCGCGTGCGCTTTGGCCACGCGATGCAGGCGGCACGCGGCCCGGTTGCGCTTGCGCGCGTGACGCACGATCGCCAGGCGCGCGAGTGCTATCCGGCTGCCGTGTGGACCGAGTTACGGGCGCATGCCGAGGTTGCTGAAGCTGCTAAGGCCGCAGACGCCGACAAGGCAGCTGACGACGCTAAGGTCGCTGACGCCGACAAGGCCACTGACGATGCTAAGGCCACTGGCGCCGACAAGGCGACGTGCGTGGGTGAGGGCGATATCGTAAGGGACTTCGATCCCGCGGCAGGCGAAGGTCTCAAGCGCGAGCGCGTGACCTGTGAAGCCCCTCAGCATCTGAGTGCCGAGGCCGTGCCGTATTTGGTCCTGCGTCGTCGCGATGGCGAGGGCGAGGACGCGCCGCTTGTGCCGCGCCTGACGTCCGCCTCGCAGATCGAGGCCTATTCCACCTGCCCGCTGTGCTGGTTTGTCTCGTATCGCGTCAAGCCCCAGTCTATCGACGCGGATTTTGGCAACATGGAGAAGGGCAACTTCGTTCACGACGTGCTGGAACACCTGCATGCCCGTCTGCCCCAAGAGGGCATGGAGCGCGTGACGCCCATGAATCTGCCACGCGCACAGGATCTACTGCGCGAGGTCTTTGACGAGACCTTGGCCGAGCACGCCGGCAAGCGCGGTACCGAGGGCCCGCTGGTGCCGCTCTCTCCAGTGGAGGAGCGCCAGGTGGCCGAGATCTTGCCGCAGCTGGAGGGCGTGCTCGCCTACGAGTCCGAGGCGCTCGCGCCCTTCGCGCCGCGCTATCTGGAGTTTGCGTTCAACGAGCTTCAGGTCGAGTATGCCGGTTGGCCGCTCGGTGGGCGCATCGACCGCGTTGACGTGGATGCTGAGAATCGCGCCGTGGTGATTGACTACAAGCATCGTTCGGGTGTCGAGGAGTTTAAGCTTGCCGACCCCACGGTGCGCGACGAAGAGTCGGGCGAGGCCCCTATCGACGACCCGCGTTGGCTGCCGCCCCATACCCAGACACTCATCTACGCGCAGGCCATGCGTCGGGCGCTGGGCCTAGATACCCGTGCTGCGCTCTATTTTTCGACCAAGGGCGGCAAGCCCGCGCTGCGCGGCGCCGCAAGTGCCGAGCTGCTCGAGGAAGAGCGCGGCGACGGTCGCATCCCGGGCCTTAAGAAGGGCTTCCCGGGCGAGGGCGGCAACATGGACTTCGATGTGCTGCTCGATCGCGTGGAGACCGGCATTGCCGAGCGGCTGCGCGAACTCGAGGCGGGCGTCGTGACGGCGGTCGATCCGACATCGGCGCAAGCCGCGCATGCGCGCTGCTCGTATAACCACGAAGGAACGTTTGTAAGGAGGGACGTGTAGACCATGGATCTTTCGACTTTGATGCCGCAACAGCTGCAAGTCGTCAAAACGCTCGACCGCCCGTTGTTTGTCTCGGCGGGTGCCGGCTCGGGCAAGACCTTTACCCTCACGCGCCGCATCGTCTATGCGCTCTCGCCCGAATCCGGTCCGTTTGTCGAGCATCTGGACCAGGTGCTCGCCATTACCTTTACCAAAGACGCCGCGGCCGAGATTCGCGACCGTGTGCGCCGTGCGCTTATCGAAGAGGGTATGGACGAAGAGGCCCTGACGGTCGACGACGCTTGGATTTCGACCATCCACGGCATGTGCTCGCGCATCCTGCGCGCGCACGCGCTGGAGCTGGGCATCGACCCCGAGTTCACGGTGCTCACCGATACCGACGAGCTTATGGATCAGGCTGTTGAGCATGTGCTGGGGCGCGCGACAGCGCCCGATGCCGCGTCCGAGCTCGCCGCCTCGCTTAAGGCCCTCTACGCTTGGTATCCCATGGCGGGCGAGGGCGGGACGTTTGGCGCCGGTACCACCATCAAAGGCCTGGTGCGCGACCTGCTGGAGCTATCGAGCCAGCTTCCGGGCGGCATGGACGATGTGTGCGTGGCGCGCGGCCAGGCCGACACCTCGGCGCTTGCCGATGCTTATCGTGCGGCGCTGGGTGCGAGCAAGGCCACGACCGAGAAAGCGCAGATGGCACTCGACGCCATCGACGCGTTTGAGGCGAGCGGCAAAACCATGGAGGATGCGGCGCGACTCATGATGTCGTGCAGCATGCCGCACGCGAGCAAAGCGTTTCCTAAGGAGCAGGTGGAGCTACTCAAGGCAGAGGCTGCCGACACGTTCGTCAATATTGTGCTGGCTTGCGGTGACCCGGCACTTGATGCTCTGGTGGGGCTTGCTCGTGCTGTGGAGGCGGAGTACCGCGCGCTCAAGGCCGGCCAGTCCGCGCTCGACAATAACGATCTGTTGCGCATGGCATACGAGGCGCTGCGCGACTACCCGTCTATTCGAGCTGCCTACGAGGGCCGCTTTAAGATGGTCATGATCGATGAGTTCCAGGATACCGACCAGATGCAGGTCGATTTGATTCGCTATCTGACGGGTGCGGGGGAGCGCGCGCTGTGCACCGTGGGCGATGCGCAGCAGTCGATCTACCGCTTCCGCGGTGCCGAGGTCGAGGTGTTCCGTCGCCAGGAGCGCAAGGTGGGTTCGACGGCGGCGTCCGAGACGGTCACCACGTCCGATGCCCCCGCCGGCGAGCTCGTCAAGCTTGTCCGCAACTTCCGCAGCCACGACGAGGTGCTGCGCTACGTGGCGCGCGTCTTTGACGGCGACACCGGTGGTTTGATGCAGGGGTTCTTGGATCTTGAACCGAGCGACAAACGCAAGGACAAGCTCAAGGCAAAGGCGTCGCGCCGCCAGGCGCTGTTCGTTGCCGGCGGCAGCACGCAGGAGCGAACGCAGGCGAAAGCTCGCGCGATTGCCGAGCGGTTCCAAGCGCTCGTCAAAGCGGGGCAGCCCCAGGGCGATATGGTGCTGCTGCTGGGTCGCATGACCAATGCCGACGTCTACGCGCAGGCCTTCCGCGACCAAGGACTCGACTGCGTCATCGCAGGCGGCTCGGTCTTTGCCCAGGCGGCCGAGGTGCAGACGGTGCGTGCCCTGGTCTGCGCGCTCGCCAATCCGGCCGATACGGCGCAGGGTCTTATGCCGCTGTTGGCCTCGCCGATGTTTGCACTCGGCGCCCAGGAGTTCCTGGCGCTGGCGACCAAGCTCGACGAGCAGACGGGGGAGACCTCGCGCCGCAACATCGATGCGGGTATCATGAGCGATTCCGATGTGCCGGGCTTGCAGGGCTTGCCGCTCGTAACGCGCGCCCGCGAGGTGCTGCGCTACGCACTGCGTCGCGTGGGGCGTGATTCGTTCGCTGCCATCGCGCGCGACGTGGTCAATGCCTCCGGCTGGTTCGTGCGTCTGGCGCAGCGCGGCCCCGAGGGCAAGGCCATTGCCGCCAACGTGCTCAAGGCGCTCGACGCCGTGGCCGAGGCAGAGGCCGAGTTCGGCAACTCGCCGCGCTCCATTGCGCTCGCCTTCGACCGCTTCTTGGCGGGCAAGGAGGCCCCGGGCGCCCTCAACGAGGAGGGTGACGGCGCGGTACGCATCATGACGGTGCATGCGTCCAAGGGCTTGGAATATCCGGTCGTGGCGGTTGCCGAGTGTTTTGGCGTGCGCAAATCGTCCGGTGCGGCGCAGATGGGCCGCGTCGACGGTGGGGCGCAAGTCGTGGCGCTGCCGGCGCGCTTCGATGGCGTTAATCTTGCCGATGGGACCTTCGTGAAGGGCGATGACGTCAAAAAGCAGTTTGAGCATGCGTTTAAGGGCAGGGGCACGTCGCTGTGGTTGCCGCCAGAGCTCATGGAGGACGTCTGTGCGACGGGTTCTCCCGCCGAGGCATTTGCCCGCCTGCGTAACGACGACCTGCAGCTTTCGCTCGAGGAGCGGGCTCGTCTGCTCTATGTCGCCATGACGCGAGCGCGCGAGCTGGTGATCTTGGCGATGGATGCCGGCGTGAGCCGCGGCAAGGTGACGGCGCCGGCCTTCGATGTCGAGACCGATCTGACCTACGACGTGCTGCGCCGCATCCTGCCGACCGGCAGCCTGGACATGCCGCAGCTCGATAGTGACCGTTTGGTGTTCGACAACTCCAAGCCGGGCGATTACGAGCTCATCTCGCTGGCGGACTTTACGTTTGGTGAGCAGGCGTTTGAGGCTAACGCTTCGCTGGATGCCGAGGGCAGGCTTGTTCGCGGCGATGTCGATACAGATACTGCCGACGATTCGGCCAGTACAATCGTTCCCGGTCCTGCCGACCCCGAGCCCGATGCGTTTGAGCTCGTGTATCCCCAGGCAGTGGGCGTGCGCATGGGTGTCTGTCCGTTCCCGGCGCGTGACTCGTATAGCTACTCGTCAATCGCCGCGGCACTCCATGCCGAGACGGAAGACCGTGCCGCCGAGGCTCGTGTTCCCATGGACGAGGCAGGCGATGATGCGGAGTCGGATGGTTCCGAGATGACGGATGCGGACGTGGCCGCCGTTGAGCCCGCCGGCAACCCCATGGCGTTGGGCTCGGCGTTCCATGCCGCCTGCCAGTGGCTGATCGAGATGGGTGCCGATGCGCTGCCCGCTGAGCGTGCCGATGCGCTGGCGCGCCTGTGGTGCCTGACGCCGGAGCAGCGCCAGCGCTTCGATGTCGCTCTGGATCGCTGGCTCAAGTCGGCTGTTCGTGCCGACCTGCTCGCGTGGCCGTGCGTTCGCGCCGAGGTGCCGTTCTTTTCACTGGGCTGCGAGGACGAGGACATCGCTCGCTACGGTGCTTATGCCGAGGGCGCCATCGACGCTTTGGCGACGAACCCGGCGGATTCGTCATGCGCGCTGGTCATCGACTACAAGACGGGCGGCACGCCGGACGAGACGTCGGAACAGCTGCAGGAGAAGCACGCCCTGCAGGCGCGCGTCTACGCTGATGTTCTGCGCAAGGCGGGCTTTGAGGCTGTGACCGTCAAGTTCGTCCGCGTGGAGCAGCCGGATCCAACCATCTTCGTCGAACCCGCCGAACCTCAAGTAGTCACCTACAATCTCTAGCCCTCAGATAACTTGCGGTGGAATAGTTCCTGTATTTCGGCCCAGGTGGCCCAAGCGGGAACTATTTCACCGCAACTCAAGAGGAGCCGTGTTGGTTTGGCTAGGTTCGGGTGCCGTCCGCGCCGTGCGGTAAAATCGTTCAGTCAGAACACGAACCCGCATCGGAGCTCATCACATGGCATTCGTCCATCTGCACAACCACACTGTCTTTTCCATGCTCGACGGCGCAACCCGTATCCAGGATATGGTCAATCGTGCCGTAGAGCTGGGCATGCCCGCCGTCGCCATTACCGACCACGGCTACATGTATGGCGTGCCCGACCTGGCGCTGGCCTGCGACGCCGTCAACCACAACACGCCCGAGTACAAAACCTGGAGCCACGACAAGGCCTTCCTGGAAAAGGACCGCCGCGACGAGCTGGTGGAGCCCGATCCCGAGGAAAACCCGCGCGAGCATGCCCAGTATGTGAAGGACATGGCCATGTGGGACGAGAAGGGCAACATCGACGAGCTCAAGCCGCCCCTGGTCATCAAGCCCATCTTTGGCTGCGAGGTCTACTTTACGCCGGACGAGACCCTTGCCCGCGACCACAAGCCCGAGCTCTACCACATGATCCTTCTGGCCAAGGACCAGGAGGGCTACGTCAACCTGATGCAGACGGTCTCCGAGGCCGCCGTGCAGGGCTTTTACTACAAGCCGCGCGTGACGCTCGACAACCTGCGCCGCCACGCCAAGGGCATGATCTGCACGAGCGCCTGCATCGCGGGCATCATCCCCAAATACATCGACCGCGGCGACATGGAAGGCGCCATCAAGTGGGCCGAGACCTTCCGTGACACCTTCGAGCCCGGCGACTTCTACATCGAGATCCAGGAACACGGCATCACCACCGACAACGGCCTGACCGACGAGCAGATGGACCGCACGCTCATCGACATCGCCAAGCAGGTGGGCGTCAAGGTCATCGCCACCAACGACTTCCACTACCTGCGCCGCGAGGACGCGCCCGTGCAGGACGTCATCATGTGCATCGGCATGAACGCCAAGGTCGACGACCCCAACCGCATGCGCATGACCGGCTCGGAGTTTTACATGAAGACCGAGGAGGAGATGCGGGCGATGTTCCCGTATTGCCCCGAGGCCTGCGACAACACGCTCGAGATCGCCGACAAGTGCTACGTGGAGCTGGACTGGGACTCCATCATCCTGCCGCGCTTCCCGTTGCTCGACCCCGGCGAGACGCACGAGAGCCAGTTCCGCCGCGAGTGCGAGAAGGGCCTGCGCCAGCACTACGGTGACGACTGGGCCACGCGCGAGATCTGTGGCGTCAACATCAAAGAGCGCTTTGAGTACGAATACAAGGTCATCTGCGACAAGGGCTTTGCCGCCTACTTTTTGATCGTCGCCGAGTACGTGCAATGGGCCAAGGACAACGGCATCGGCGTCGGTCCCGGCCGTGGTTCGGCCGCCGGCGCTATCGTCGCCTACGCCATGAACATCACCGCGTTCGACCCGCTCGAGAACGGCCTGATGTTCGAGAGGTTCCTGTCCCCGCAGCGTACCGAGATGCCCGATATCGATATGGACTTCGACGATGAGCGGCGCCTCGAGGTCGTGGAGCACGTTCGCCAGCTCTACGGCCCCGAGAAGGTCACCCACGTCATCACCTACTCGACCATTAAGGCCAAGCAGGCCATCAACGACGCCGCGCGCGTCTTGGACTACCCGGTCTACATGGGCCAGCGCCTGTCCAAGATGGTCTCGAGCGACCCCAAGGTCAAGCTCAAGCAGGTGCTCGAAAAGCAACCCGGCAAAGAGGATCTGTTTAACCCCGATTTTGCCGAGGCCTATAAAAAGGACGACGACGCTCGCCGCATCATCGACACGGCGCTCTCGATCGAGGGCCTCACTCGTGGCGAGGGCGTGCACGCGTGCGCCGTTCTGATCTGCCGTGACCCCGTCAACGAGCACGTGCCCACCAAGCTCGATACCAAGGGCGGCGTCGAGATTACCCAGTACGAGGGCCATACCGTTGCCGACATGGGCTTGCTCAAGATGGACTTCCTGGGCCTGCGCACGCTGACGGTTATCTCCAAGGCCAAGGCCAACATCAAAAAGAACTTCGGCATCGACATCAAAGAGGAAGAGATCCCCTTTGACGATCCCGAGATCTTTAAGCTCATGGGCTCCGGCCACACCGCCGGCGTCTTCCAGGTCGAGTCCGCCGGCATGACGGCCACGATCAAGAACATGAAGCCCACCGAGTACAAACACGTCGTAGCATTGATCGCCCTGTACCGCCCGGGCCCGTTGGGCGCCGGCATGGTCTCGTCCTACATCAACCGCATGAACGGTAAGGAGCCGGCGGTCTCCTACGACGACCGCCTGGACGACATCCTGGGCGAAACCTACGGCACCATGGTCTACCAGGAGCAGGTTATGCTCATCTCCGTCGAGATGTGCGGCTTCTCCAAGGGCGAATCGGACTCGCGTATCCGTAAGCCCGTGGCTAAGAAAAAGATCAAGCTGCTCACGTCGACGGTGCTCCACTGGGAGGATGGCTCGGACGAGACCACCTACGACCACTGGATGAACGGCGCTATCAAGAACAACTACACGCGCGAGGTCGCCCAGAAGATTTGGGACGATGTTCTCGAGTTCGCGTCCTACGCCTTTAACAAGTCGCACTCCGCCGGCTACGCCATCCTGGTTATGCAGACGGCGTGGCTCAAGGCGCACTATCCGCACGAGTACATGGCGGCCGTTCTGACGTCCTATACGGGCAAGACCGACAAGATCGTGCACTACGTCTCGGCGTGCCGCCACGACGGCATCCCCGTGCTGTCGCCAGATGTCAACGAGTCCGGTACCGAGTTCACTGCTACCAAGGAAGGCGTGCGCTTTGGTCTGGCCGGCATCCGCGGCGTGGGCACCGGCGTGGCGCAGGCGATTATCGCCGAGCGCGAGGCGGGCGGTCCGTTTAAGACGCTGCACGACTTTGTCGAGCGCGTGGACTCGAGTCAGGCCAACCGCCGCGTGATCGAATCACTCATCAAGGCAGGCGCCTTCGACTCCACGGGGTATCCGCGTCGCCAGATGATGCACTTTGTGGATAAGAACAACCCTGAGAACATCATCGATGCCGCGGTAAAGCGCCAGAAGGATCGTGCGAGCGGCCAGACGTCGTTCTTCGACATGTTTGGCGACGTTGAGGGCTCGGGCTTTGAGGTGAGCGTGCCCGATCCGGACGGCCAGGAGTGGGACCGCCACCTTAAGTTGAGCCAGGAGAAGGAGGTTCTGGGCATCTATGTCTCGGACCACCCGCTGCGCCCGTTTGAGTATGCACTAGCCAAGGCACGCGACTTCTCGTTCTCGCAGATCGACACTGGCTACGAAGTTCAGAATCCTACGGGCGGTACCATCAACCAGGAGATTCCCGAGGGCAAGGCGCTGTGGTGGGCCGGCATGGTCTCGAGCGTGTCCAAGCGCGTGACCAAAAACGGCGACCCCATGGGCATCGTGCAGCTCGAGGACATGGAAGGCGAGGCCACGGTCGTGGTGTTCCCCAAGACCTACAAGGAGGCCGAGGGGTACCTGTACGGCGAGGTCGATCCCGAGACCGGCGCGCAGCTGTCCGATGCGTTTGTGCGCATTAAGGGCAAACTCGAGCGCTCGGACCGCGGCGACCAGATCATCGCGCAGGAGATCGTGCCGCTGGAGCTTAATGAGGAGAACAACAAGCCCAAGGTGTTTGAGGTCATGGTGCCCAACAGCCGCTTTAGCCAGGGCAATATGGCGCGTCTTGCCACGGTGCTTACCGCCAACCCGGGCGGCGACCGCGTGGAGATCTTTATCGAGCAGGTGGACGGGCGCGTACTGCGTGCCGAGGTGCCGGCCAAGGTCAACGCACGCTCGATTCCGCTGTTGGCAGAGGCAAAGGCCATCGTGGGTAACCAAGGCCGGGTGACGGTGATCTAAGATGATTTTTCTGGGACGGGGATTAAAAAATCATTTTGGGTGACGTGTGGCGGTAGACCGGTTTTTCTGGGACGGGAATGATTTTTTCATCCCCGTCCCAGAAAAATCATTTAGCGTGCGAGATTGGAGGAAGTGATGGCACAGGGGACGTTTGTGCAGGCGCTTCGCAAAGAGGCGGCGTTGAGCAGCACCTTTATGAAGGGGCGCTCGCTCATGCTCAACGGTGCCGTGCTGTCGTTTGAGGACTCCGGCTCGCGCTTCTCCAAAAACGTGAACATCGAGGGCACGGTGCGTGGCTCGCGCGGCGACCTGTACAAGACGCACGTGACGCTCGATATGGACGAGCACGAGGTTATCGACTACGACTGCGATTGTCCCGCCGCCTTCCGCTATTCCGGCATGTGCAAGCACGTTATCGCCACGGCGCTGGCGTATCTGGATGCCAGTGGCGCCGAGCCCGTCGAGGGCCTGCGCACGCCGGTCCGCACGTTTACGGCACCGCCCGCACAATCCAAGCAGCCCACACGCCCCGCGCCCACCGCATCTGCGGTCAACCCCAACTTTCCCTTCCCGGCACCCGTCCCCACGAGCCCGAGCCTTGTGGCGGCGCTTTCCGATCTTTCGGACGCGCGCATGGACGAGCTCGCGGCCATGCGTCGCAAGCTCGCCGGCACCATTGACCCCGATGCGCCCAAAGCGGTGCTGGAGCCCTCGCTGGTGCCGTACTACAATCCGCTGTTTGCCGATCGCTTTAACTGGGCGCTCGAGTTTCGCATTCGCTGTGGTCCGGTGTCCTACGTGGTTAAGGATATCGACGGCATGGCCGATGCCTATGTGCGCGGCGGTACGTTCTCCTATGGCAAGAAGCTTACGTTTGCCCATGTGCCCGAGGCTTTCGATGACGTGTCGACAAAGCTGCTCGACTTTATCGCAATGACGGTCGCCTACCTAGGCGATATTACGAGCTCGCGCTCGGCATCGTATGACTTTGCCCGCAGCGGCTTTGTCGCCGAGCGTCAGTTGCCGGTATCCGAGTATTCCGTCGTGTCCGTGCTGGACCTGCTGCGCGGCAGGACCATGTCCTTTGAGCCCGCTTGGTCGCGGGGGACGACGACGCATCGCTCCTACGAGGTGGCAGTCGAGCCGTCGCCGCAGGGGGAGGGCGAAGTCCCGGCTAAGCGCCCGCCGCTTCTTGCCGCCAAGATTGCACCGGCGGCGGGAGGCAGCTACGACTTGCGCCTGCCGGCCGATATGTACTGCTTTGTCGCGGGCGACGCAGCCTATCTGGTTGATACGCGCCGCGCGCGCCGTACCGACACGGCGTTTGCCCAACATGCGGCGCCGTTCCTTTCGCACTTGTTGCCCTGCCGCACGCCGGTCCATATCGCCGCCGACCAGGTGGGCGAGTTCTGCCGCATGGCGCTGCCTATCTTGCGCGACTACACCGACCTGACCGCTCCCGCCGCGCTCGACGCCGTGGCGCCCGAGCCGAGCTTTGCCATGGCGATCGGCGTCGACGATGGTCTTGTGACCTGCAAGATTACGGTGACCTACGGCGATTGGTCGGCAGATCTCTTTAGTCTTGGTGCTCCGGGCAGTCCCTTCGAAGAACAACGCCCCGGCGTTCCGCCCCGCGATACGGTGGCGGAGTTTCGCGTTATGGACACGGCTGCCCTGTACTTCGATTTCTACGAGGGCGGCCTGGCATTTGAGGAGCGCGATGACGAGAGCCTGTTCCACTTGCTGACCGAGGGGCTGTCTGCCCTGTCCGAGTTGGGCGAGGTCATGCTCAGCGACCGCCTGCGCCAGATCTCGGTACGCCCTGCGCCTAAGCTCTCGGTGCGCGCCACCGTCAAGAGCAACTTGCTCGACGTCGAGCTGGGTGCAAGCGGGCTTTCGGCGGCCGACCTTGCCATCTACCTCGACTCCTACAAGCGTCACCAGACGTTCGCGCGCCTTACGTCCGGCGACATCGTTCGCCTGGACGAGGGCGCTCGTGCCGCGTTTGGCCTTGCCGAGGACCTGGGCGTCGATGCCGTCGACCTGCTCGACGGCGTGTCGCTTCCCGCGTCGAGCACCCTTTTTGTCGATAGCATGCTCGCGCGCACGCCGACGCTCGAGGCCGATCGCGACGCCGCGTTCCGCCGCACCGTCGAGCGTCTGGACACGCTCGGCAAGATGGACTTTACGGTGCCCGCCTCGCTCAAGGCTACGCTGCGTGGCTACCAGGTCGACGGCTACCAGTGGCTCGGCTCGCTTGAGCACTTGGGCCTTGGCGGCATCTTGGCCGACGATATGGGCCTGGGCAAAACGCTGCAGATGATTGCGCACATTCTGGCGCGCGTGGAGGCGGGGGATACCAAGCCCACGCTCGTGGTATGTCCCGCGTCGCTCGTGTACAACTGGGCTGCCGAGTTGGAGCGCTTTGCCCCCTCGATTGATGTGTGTGCCATCGTGGGCGCCAAGGCCCAGCGTCGCGTGCAAATTGCCGGTGCCGCCGAGCACAACGTGGTCGTGACGTCATATGACCTCATGCGCCGCGACATCGACGAATACGTCGAGCAGGACTTTGCCCGCGTGGTGCTCGACGAGGCCCAGTACATTAAAAACCCGCTCACGCAGGTGGCGCGCGCCGCCAAGCGCCTGCCTGCCGGCGTGCGCTTTGCCCTGACGGGCACACCCATCGAGAACCGCCTGTCCGAGCTCTGGAGCATCTTCGACTTTTTGATGCCGGGCCTGCTTGGCACGCGCGACTCATTTGCCAAGCGCTTTGAGAGTCCCGTCGAGCATGCCGAGGGCGACAGCGCCGCTCGTCTGCAGGCGCTCGTGTCGCCGTTTGTGCTGCGTCGCGTTAAGGAAGACGTGGTGGCCGACCTGCCCGAGAAGATCGAAGACACGGTGATGGCGCAGCTTACCGGCGAGCAACGTAAACTCTACCTGGCCAACCAGGACCGCATCGCCCAGCAGGTGCAGCACCGCGAGGCCGGGGAGTTTAAGAAAGACAAGCTCAAGGTGCTTGCCGAACTCACCAAGCTGCGTCAGATCTGCTGCGATCCGCATCTGCACTATGCGGACTACAAGGCGGGAAGCGCCAAGCTCGATACGTGTATGGAGCTCGTCCATGGCGCGCTCGACGGCGGTCATCGCATCTTGCTGTTCAGCCAGTTTACGGGCATGCTCGATATCATCGGCAAGCGCCTGGCCAAGGAGGACATCGCCTTCCTTAAGCTCACGGGCGCATCTTCTAAAGAGAGTCGCGCCAAGATGGTTGCGCAGTTCCAGGCGGGCGAGGTGCCGGTGTTCTTGATTTCGCTCAAGGCGGGCGGCGTGGGCCTTAATTTGACGGCTGCCGACGTGGTCATCCACTACGACCCGTGGTGGAACGTGGCGGCGCAGGACCAGGCGACCGACCGTGCCCACCGCATTGGCCAGCAGCACACCGTGACCGTGTACAAGCTCATCGCCAAGGACACGATCGAGGAACGCATTATGCAGATGCAGGAGTCCAAGCGCGATCTGGTCAACAGCGTGCTCGGCGGCGACGGCATCTCATCGGCACTGTTTACGCGCGAGGATGTTCTGGCACTGCTCGGTGGCGACGGTCGCTAACCCGCTCGGGTGGGGCCGCCAGGGCGGATAGTACGCGCCGCCCCACCGTTCCCGCCCGTTATGTGTTCATTTGCAATGCCATGGATGGCTCGGCGCTCTTTGGGCATAAGAAGCATCAGGAATATTGGCACATCAGCAAAGGAGAACATCATGGCGAAATTCTTTAAGGACTCCGACGGCAAGCTCGTTGCCGCCCTTGGCGACGGCGTTGCAACTCCTGCCGGCTGCACGGAGCTGACGGCAAACACCGAGGATGCGGCGCACGAGAAGCACGTGCCTGTTGTCGAGATCGAGCGCGACGGCCACGTTATTCGTGCGCGCGTGGGCTCGACGGAGCACCCCATGCTGCCCGAGCACTACATCGAGTGGATCGCGCTTGAGGCCGAGGGCCGCCTGGAGATCCATTACCTTGAGCCCGGCATGAAGCCCACGACGTTTTTCGCTGGCGGCTCCAAGACCGGTACCGTCTATGCCTACTGCAATCTGCATGGGCTGTGGTCCGCGACGTTCTAGGAGTGCGCCCCCGCTCGGGGTATCATAGCTAGCATATGCACATGCGAGCGCCGGCTGCATTATGCGGCCGGCGCTTTTACTACGACAACGACGATTTACGACGGAAAGGGCTGGGCCATGAAGCTCGCACTTGCACAGATCGATATGCGCCTGGGTGACATCGAAGGCATTTGTGGTCGCATCGAGGACCAGGCTCGCCTGGCTCATGAGCGCGGCACGCGCGTGCTGTGCGTTCCGGCCCCGCTCTTTATGGGCGCCATGCCGGGCAGCCTGGTGGGCGCTGCCGATTTTGAGCACGATATGCTGACGGGCCTGACGGGCGTTGCCGAGCGCATCCAAGAGCTCGACATGATCTGCATCGTGCCCGCTGCGGTTTCGTTTGAGGGCCAGCCCCTGCTTGACTATATGATGCTTAAGGATGGTCGCGTGGTGCCTGCGCGCGCAAGCATTGCCCTGCAGCGTGGCGAGAGCAACGATGCGCGTTGGGCACCTCCGGTGTTTGATGTGGACGGCGTGCGCATCGCTGTGGTGTTTGACCTGGACCGCGAGCTCGAAATGCTGCCGACCGGCGTCGACCTCATTGCCTATTTCCAGTTTAATGCGTTTGACATGACCGATCGCGAGACCGCCGCCGTCGCCGCCGTGCGCAGCGGTGCCTACCGCAAGATCGCCTCCAAGCGCAGCGTATGGTTTGCCTGCATGGCGCCGGTCGGCGCCTATGACGAGTCGGTGTATACCGGCGGGTCGTTTGTGCTCGACGATTGCGGTCGCGTGGTGGCCCAGGCGCCGTGTTTTGAGGAGAGCCTGCTGGTTCAGGAGATTCAACGCGGCGTGATGCTCGATGCCCTGGAGGACCATGAGCTGCCCCAGTTTCGCTCCGAGGAGTGGCTGTGGCAGGCGCTGGTGCTTGCCGTGCGCGACAATGCCCGCGCCCGCGGTGCGTCGCGTGCCGTGGTGGCGCTCGAGGGCGATTTGCCGTCGTCCCTGTTGGCAGCGCTTGCCGTCGATGCCTTGGGTCCTCGTAACGTAATTGGCTTAGTGCTGGGACGCAACCGCATCTTTACGCCGGCGCAGGAGGAGGCCGAGGCCGCCCGCTGTTCTGCTGTTCGCTCAATCGCCGAACGCTTGCACATTCGCACCGTCGAGCGCGATGCGCCGGATGCGGAGCGCGTGCTCGACCGCGACGTGTCGGCGGGCGATGCCGAGCGCCTGCGTTCGCGCGCGCTGGGCCTGATGCTCGAGGATACGGCGCTCGAGCTGGGCGCTACGGCGCTGAGCCCGCTTTCCAAGACCGAGTACGCGCTGGCGGCGCCCGCGCTGTCCGGTGGCTACCAGGGCGACTTTGCGCCCTTTGGCGATGTGTATCTGTCGACGCTCGAGTTTGTGGCACGCGTGCGCAACCGCGCCTCGGCCGTGGTGCCCCAAGAGCTCGTGACGCTCAACGCGGTGGAGGATTGCATGGATCGCGTGCTGGCGCAGGCGCTCTCGACGCTCGCCGGTCCGGTTGATATGCTCGATCGCGCGGCGCAGCTGCTTGGCGGGCTTGAGCCGGGCGAGGTCGATGGTGCGCTCGAGTCGCACGTGGACCGCAACCGTCCCTTTGACGACATCCCGATGGCCGCCGCCAAGCCCGAGGCCTGCTCGCTGCTGCTGATGCTCGTGCGCCAGGGTGAGGCTGCCCGTCGCATGCTACCGACGGCGCCGATCGTTTCGGCCCGTTCGTTTGCCGAGCGCGCCTGGCCGTACATGCTTGCGTGGTCCGATCTTGGCCTTAGCGGTAAAGAGCGCATGACGGTTGATTCGCTGGCGCGCGCCGAGGTGCGTCGCTTTGCCGACGACGATACGAGTGACCGTATGCGCGGCGAGATGATGGGCATATTGGGCGAGCTGTTGGGTATTTCGCCCGAGCAGATGGAAGAGCTGCGCTCCGAGGACGGTCAGCGTCGTCTGCATGAGGGCATGAAAAAGTTTGAGGGCGAGGTCCAGGACGCCATTGATAAGATGATGGGCGGTCAGGGCGGACCGCAGGGTGGGTCCCAGGGAGGTCCGATGCCGCATCCGCCGGTTGATCCCCGACAGTTTCCGTTCTTCAGCCAGAACTAACTATGGGATGGGATTCGCTCCCAACCCCGATACTTCAACTAAGCGTCTTGGCCCCGTTGTGTTATTCTAGAACAGACGTTCGTGAATGATGCGCGGGGCCTTGCCTTGCGCTGTGCTTGTGACGAGGGGAGGTCGGCTTGGTTATCTTGGGTATCGACCCTGGTTTGGCCCATACGGGCTGGGGGATTATCGAGGAGCGACGTGGCGAGGTTCGCTGCCGTGCCTACGGCTGTATCGAGACCAGTGCGGGCAGCCCGCTCGCGGTGCGCCTGTCGCATATCGCCCGCGACCTCAAGGGCGTCGTCGAACGCTATCGCCCCGATACCGCGGCTATCGAGAGCATCTACTTTGGCGCTAACGTTCGTTCGGCTATCCCAACGGCGCATGCCCGCGGTGCTGCGCTCGTGGCGCTTTCGGAATGCGCGCTCGAGATTGGCGAGTACACGCCCATGCAGATCAAACAGGCTGTGGTGGGCACCGGCGCCGCGGACAAGCGGCAGGTCGCCTATATGGTACGCACGCTCACACAGCTCGACCACGACCCGCATCCCGACCATGCCGCCGATGCCCTGGCCTGCGCCATCTGCCACGTAAACCTCAGCCGCACCCGCGCCCTTACCGGTGGCGAGTTCTATCAACAGAGAGGAACCGGATACTGATGATTTCCCAGCTCCACGGAACGCTTGTCGAGGCCACGATGAGCTCTGCTGTCGTCGATGTGTCGGGCGTTGGCTTTGAGCTCGGTATTTCGGGCAGCACTGCGGCCACGTTGCCGACGCCCGGGGGCGAGGTCCGTCTCTACACGCGTATGCAGGTGCGCGAGGACGCCATGACACTTTTCGGTTTTTCCTCTAAGGATGAGCGCACGATGTTCGATCGGCTCGTGTCCGTTTCGGGCGTTGGCCCGCGCCTGGCGCTTGCCGTGCTTTCCACCTATACCGTGGGGCAGCTGTATTCGCTGGTGATGGCCGAGGACGACAAGGGCATGGCCAAGGTACCCGGTGTGGGCAAAAAGACAGCTCAGCGCCTGATCCTGGAACTCAAGAGCACCTTTGCCAAGGATAAGGGCTTTGTGCCGGTCGACGTGATTCCCGGCCAGGTTGCGATGCCGGTTCCCGCCGCCGCTCCTTCGGCGATCGATGACGCCCGTGCGGCGCTCCTTTCCATGGGCTTTAGCCCGCAGGAGACCGATGTTGCCCTGAGCGGGTATGATGGGCAGAATATGCGTGTCGAGGATCTGCTCGGCGCGGCGCTTAAGCGACTTGGAATGGATGCGTGATGTGGGAAGCCGATGACTCTCAGGACCTGTGGGCGACGCCCGGCAACTCGCCGGCGGCATCCATGGCGCACGGCGAGCGCATGGTGGGCTCGGAGCTGACGGCCGAGGACCTCGATGTCGACCGCACTTTGCGCCCCCAGCGCCTGGACGACTACTGCGGCCAGGAGCACATCAAGCAGAGCCTGCGCGTGTTGATCGAAGCGGCGCAGAGCCGTGGCGAGACGCTCGACCACGTGATTTTCTCGGGTCCTCCGGGCCTGGGCAAGACCACGCTGGCCACCGTTATCGCCAACGAGCTGGGCGCTCAGATCAAGACCACGAGTGGCCCTGCCATCGCGCGCACGGGCGACCTGGCGGCCATCCTTACTAACTTGCAGCCGGGTGATGTGCTGTTTATCGACGAGATCCACCGCCTCAACCGTTCGGTCGAGGAGGTCCTGTACCCCGCGATGGAGGACTTTGCGCTCGATATCGTGATTGGCAAGGGTCCGGCGGCGCGCTCGATTCGCCTGGATATTCCTAAGTTTACGCTGGTAGCGGCAACGACCCGCTCAGGCATGTTGACCGGCCCGTTGCGCGACCGCTTTGGCATTTCGTATCGCCTGGATTACTACACGGTCGAGGAGCTCGCGCAGATTGTGACGCGCTCGGCGACTATCCTGGGCGTGACGATCGACCATCCCAGTGCACTCGAGATCGGCTCGCGTTCGCGCGGCACGCCACGTCTTGCCAACCGCCTGCTCAAGCGCGTGCGCGACTATGCGCAGGTGCGCGGCAACGGTCCCATTGAGCTCGATATCTGTCGCCAGGCGCTTGAGTTCTTCGAGATCGACGAACTCGGTCTGGACTGGATGGATATTCGCATTTTGGAGACGCTCGCCAAGACGTTCTCCGGCCGTGCCGTGGGACTTACGACCCTTGCCAGCGCGGTGGGCGAGGACCCGGGCACGCTCGAGGATGTCTATGAGCCCTATTTGCTGCAGTGCGGGTTGATGATTCGTACGCCGCAGGGCCGTCAGGCAACCCTTCGCACCTTTGAGCACCTGGGGATTGAACCTACCGTTTAGGGCGCTTTGTTTTGGCGTGCTGTTGGGCTATCGCCGGACATTGGGTAAACATATCGCCGTTCATCGGTTATGGGCGTTTTTAACTATTGCGCGCCCGTGCTATGCTGAATTGGTCTTTTTCTCATTCGGTAACGAAAGGACCGCCCATGCCTACTGACATCGAAATCGCACGTTCTGTCACGCCGCTGCCTATTACCGAGGTGGCCAAGAACGCCGGCGTCGACGTTAAGCACCTTATTCCGTACGGCTTCGACAAGGCTAAGGTCGACTATTCACTGCTCAACGAGCCGACTGATCACCAGGCCAAGCTCGTCCTCGTGACCGCTATCAACCCAACGCCTGCGGGCGAGGGCAAGACCACCACGACCATCGGTCTGGCCGACGGCCTGCGTCGTCGCGGCGTCAAGAGTGCCGTGGCCCTGCGCGAGCCTTCGCTCGGCCCCGTCTTTGGCGTTAAGGGCGGCGCTGCCGGCGGCGGCTGGGCTCAGGTCATCCCCATGGAGGATATCAACTTGCACTTTACCGGTGACTTCCATGCCATCGGTGCCGCCAATAACCTGCTGGCCGCCATGCTCGACAACCACATCCAGCAGGGCAATCAGCTCGGTATTGACGTTAAGCGCATCACCTGGAAGCGCGTTGTCGACATGAACGACCGCCAGCTGCGCCATGTTATCGACGGCATTGGCGGCAAGGCCCAGGGCGTGCCGCGCGAGGACGGCTTCGATATCACCGTCGCCTCCGAGGTCATGGCAATCCTGTGCCTGTCCACGAGCATCAACGACCTCAAGGAGCGCTTGGGCGAGATCGTCGTCGGCTACAGCTATGCCGGCGACCCCGTCCGCGCCCGCGACCTCAAGGCTCAGGGCGCCATGGCTGCGCTGCTTAAGGATGCGCTCAAGCCCAACTTGGTGCAAACACTCGAGGGCACGCCCGCGTTTGTCCACGGCGGTCCCTTCGCCAACATTGCCCACGGCTGCAACTCTATCATGGCCACGCGTATGGCGATGCGCTTTGGCGATGTTGCCATTACCGAGGCCGGCTTTGGCGCCGACCTGGGTGCCGAGAAGTTCCTCGATATCAAGTGCCGCATGACGGGCGTTCGCCCCAGCGCCGTCGTGATCGTCGCGACCGCTCGTGCGCTTAAGTACAACGGTGGCGTCGCCAAAGCCGACCTCAACGAGGAGAACCTCGAGGCACTCAAGGCTGGCATGCCCAACCTGCTGCGTCACGTCGACAACATCCAGAACGTTTATGGTCTGCCCTGCGTGGTCGCCATCAACCGCTTCCCAACGGACACCGAGGCCGAGCTTGCGCTCATCGAGTCCGAGTGCCAGAAGCTCGGCGTCAACGTTAAGCTTTCCGAGGTCTGGGCCAAGGGCGGCGAGGGCGCGCTCGACCTGGCCGATGAGGTCATGCGTCTGATTGAGCAGCCGAGCGAGCTCAAGTTTGCCTACGAGAACGGCGCCGATGTTGCCGATGCCCTCGAGGCCGTTGCCACCAAGGTTTATCGCGCCGATGGCGTTGACTTTACGCCGGCTGCCAAGCGCCAGCTCGCCGAGCTGCGCGAGAATGGCTTTGGCAACCTGCCGGTGTGCGTCGCCAAGACGCAGTACAGCTTTAGCGACAACGCCAAGGCGCTGGGCGCTCCCGAGAACTTCCGCATCACGGTGCGTGAGCTTAAGGTTTCCGCCGGTGCCCACTTTGTGGTCGCACTGACTGGCAGCGTTCTGACCATGCCGGGCCTGCCCAAGGTGCCCGCGGCCGAAAACATCGACGTCGACAACGACGGCAACATCACCGGCCTGTTCTAAGCCTGCTGCTCATAGCCGCTTGCCCGCCCCGCCGTGCCCACAAGGCCCGGCGGGGCTTTTTGATCCTTAGGACCGCGCATGTCTTGTAGATACCGACGGACTCTGCCCATCATAGGCTTTTGCGCGGGTAGAATGCATGGATAACTTGAGACTCACGCGCGACGGAAAGGAATCGTTGCATGGATCAGGACAAGACAACCGTGATGGGCGGCTACGGTTCCGCGCAGGCTGGCGATAGCGCCGATGCGACCCGCGTTGTTCCCAACCCCGGTTATACCGACCCCGCCGCGACGCAGCCTTCTGCCGAGCCCACCCGGGTTATGGGCTATGGCGACACGGCGCAGGATTCTTACGCTGCATCTTCGCAAGGCCCCTATGGCAACGCAGCTCCGGATCCGTTTGATTACGCGCCGCAGGATTCTTATGCTGCCTCGACGCCGAATCCCTATGACAACCTGCCGCAAAATCCCATTCCGCAGCCTCAGCAGACGACGTATATGCCTCGCACGGCGCAGCCTCGCTACGAGTCGCGCGAGCCGTATCGCGAGTACCCCAAGTCGATTCCGCAATATGGCGAGGACGAGGAGAAGAAGCCGTCGCGTTCGTCGAGCGTGATCAAGAAGATCCTCATCGTGCTGGCGATTTTCTTTGCGCTGTCGGTTGTGTTTGCCATCGTGTCGGGCATGCTCAACAAGCGGGGGAGTTCAACGGCCGATACCACTGCCGAGCAAACCGAGTTCGCCTCGTCTAGCACCGTCGATCTGAGCGATATCCCGGGGCAGTACTGGTCCAACGCCAAGAAGATCCTCAAGTCGCGCGGCGCCGATCTTTCGAATGCCGTGGTCCTGACTGATGATGGCTCAACGCCCGTCGTCGATGCCAACTGGGTCGTTACTTCTGCCTACTATAACGACAGCGGCAACCTCGAAATTCAGCTCACGCACAAGAACAGCTCGGGCAACTCGTCCGACGGACAAAGCGGTACCGACAGCTCGAGCTCCAATACGCTGGAGGACTTGAGCAACAAGGTACAGGAGTTGGGAGACAAGGCGCAAGAGCTGGGCGACACGGCACAAAACCTGGGTGATACCGCGCAGAACTTGGGCGGCTTGGCGACGGATGCCTGGAACGCCCTGCAAAACGGCATCTCGGGCGCGCAGGGAAACTAGCTGTTAAGCAGGCTACAGCTGCTCGGCCGGACGGTCGGGCGAGCTAAAGCCCGAGTCAAACGTAACGACGCATGAGGCATCGGGTCGGCGCTCGTGCACGATGCGCGTGACGAGCTCCAGCAGCTCCTCGTCGGATATGTCAAAGCCGTCGGGACGCACCAGGTCAAACGAAACGAACCCGTCGTGCTCGTGCAGGTCGTGGATGGAGAGCGCGGGATCGATTTGCATGACGCCGCGCTTGACCCAGCCGCGCAGGTCGTCGCCGGTGGTGGCGATAGGGTCGCAGTGCAGCGTGATATCGATGCCCATTTGGCGCTTGATGTCGTGCTCGATGGTGTCCAAAATCTCGTGGTGCTCAAATGCGTCGCCCTCGCCGGGCATCTCCACGTGGGCGCTGGCAAACTGACGACCGGGGCCGTAGTCGTGCACCATCAGGTCGTGTGTGCCCAAGACCTGCGGATAGGACATGATCTTATCGCGGATTGCCTGGACGAGCTTGGGGTCGGGCGCTTGCCCCAGCAATGGGCTGATGGCGTCGCGCACCAGGCCCAGGCCGCTGATGCAGATGAAGATGCCCACACCCAGGCCTGCCCAGCCATCGAGATCAAAGCCGGTCGTCTGCGAAATAAGCGCCGCCGCTAAGACCGAGCCCGAGGTGATGACGTCGTTTTTGGAGTCCTGTGCCGTGGCGATGAGGGTCTCCGAGTCGATGCGATCGCCCAGCGTGCGGCTGAACGCTGCCATCCAGAGCTTAACGAGCATGGACGTAGCCAGTGCCGCAAGGGAAATAAACGTGTAAGCGGTGGGCGAGGGCTTGATGATCTTGGTGATCGACTCGAGGATCAGATTGATGCCGACGGCGCAAACCAGGACGGCGACGAACAGGCCGGCTAGGTACTCGTAGCGGCCGTGGCCATAGGGGTGGCCTTCGTCTGCCGGGCGGCTGGCAAGGCGGAACCCGAGCAGGCTCACGATGTTGCTCGAGGCATCGGAGAGGTTGTTGAAAGCGTCGGCGATGAGGGAGACGGAACCGGCGAGCAGGCCCGCGATGCCCTTGGCCAGGCACAGGGTGATGTTGAGGCCAATGCAGATGAGGCTTGCGGCAAAACCCGCGTTGGTGCGGCAAGATGCATCGACCGGCTCGTCCTCGCTGCCGGGAACAAGCGTATGTACCAGCCGATTTACAAATAGCATAGCGGTCGTCCTCACAATCATGTTTAAGGGGATAGTGTAGCTCGCGCGGGGGCGCTGTGCACCGATGCTCAGAAAATGCAGCAATAGTCTGCCGGTGCTAACGAGCGAGCCTTCTCGTCTGCCTGGGTGGTCCATTTTGGGCCACATGGGTATGGGCATGTGCCTGTTTGCTCGACATACTTAATGTCGACAGCCCCTGTGCAAAGGAGGACGTTTCCATGGACGAGATGTTTGCCATTAAATGTCAAAACTGCGGCGGCCCTATGTACTCGCACCAGGCTAAGCGCAGCTTTGAGTGTGCCTATTGCGGTGCGGTCATTCCGTGGCAGGCGGACGCCGGAGAGCCCAAGAGCGCTTTGGGCATTCGCCATACGCCGTTGACGGTGGTGGATGGACTGCTCAAGCTCACGCATGTGTCGCAACTCGAGCGCCCGGAGGACCCGGACTGGTATTTCTTCAATTCGCACTGGCGCAATCAGTCGGTCCTGGAACATCTGCTGTGGGAGGATTGCGGCACGGCGCAGGAGTTCCAAGAGGCCACGCATGTGAGCATTCCTTGCCCCTTCTGCGGAGCGTCCTTTGAGGGCGAGTCAACGCAGCGCGTGTTTGAGTGCCCGTCCTGCGGCAACAAGATCGGCATTGCCGACCTGCTCAAGCCCGGTACCTTCAGCAAGCGTCTGACCATGGGCGTGGGTGCGGAGTATGTGCCGGAGCAGGGCATTCCCTGCGAAATCTCGCCGCAGCAGGCACGTGCCAACGCACTGCAGCTGGTGCGCCAGTACCCGGATGCCTTTGCCGGGCACGACGTGGAAGATGCGATCCAAAACGACATGATGCTCTTCTATTTCCCCATGGCGCTGGCGGACCTGCGCATGATGGCGTCCTTCCCGGGCAAGGGCCTGAGCAAGGAGACCTTGGTGTACTACGAGGTGCTCGACTGGGCATATCCCAGGGCAAGCTACCTGGACGTTCGCCTCATGGGCATTTTGGAGCCGTGGGACTTTGCCAAGGTTGGGCCGTTTGACCCGGCTATGCAGGAAGGTGACTTTCGCGTTGTCTCCGTCGATGCGTCTACCAAGGACCAGGTGGTTATTGATAAGTTGGCGCTCGACGTTGCGGGCAACGACGCCGAGGCGGTGCTGGGGTTCAATAAAAAGAGCATCCGCACGTGGGCGCGCAAGGCCCGCAAGCACAAGGACGGCTTGGTTATGGTGCCGGTGTACTTTGTCGATCGTCCTGCCTCGGATAGTCGCGATGGCGAACAGGTGCGCATCGCCGTGAACGGCCAGACGGGCCGCGCGGCTGCGGTGGTGTTTAGTGACAAGCGCGAGACGCATGTGGTGGCACCGCTCAATCCCAACGTGATGCTGTCGAGCGAAAGCACCGTGCACGCCACGCCCATCGAGGTCAAATACGTTAAATCGCCGTTCCTATACCAGATCGTACGCCGTGGAGGCGGCGAGCAACCGCGTTAGGTTGCAGCCGCCGTCGAGGGTTCCTACCGAGAGGAGAAGCCCAAACGCCGCGGTCTGCTGGGTGCGCTATTTGGGAAGTAGGGGAGAGGTGCCGGTTGGCACCGTAACGTGATGGCCGGGGGTATGGGGCGGCTCTCAGGAGTGCGGGCTGCCGTCTGATTGTTTGAGGGTGCCAGATATAAATAAACGGTGGAACGGCTGCAAAAGAGCCGCCCCACCGGGTAAAATCAAAATGTGCCGCGGAACCCGCTCCTCAGTCGGTCAACTTTGGAAGCGCGGGCAACGCAGGTGCTATCGTCTTAAAGGGTCGGCTGCAACCGGCCCTTTTCTGTGGCAGCCAATGGAGCCACATCAGACGAAGGCCGCGTCTTTGCCTGTCAGGTCACGCTCGCCAGTCACGACTAGAATGTCGTTGCCGGCGTCCATGACCGGTATTGTTTCGTAGCAGCCGTCGCAACCGCGAGTGCGCCTGCGACGGCTGCGATGGTTTCGGTCGCAACGTGCTGCTACCCTTGCGTTTCGCCATTAGTCGCTTCGTTGATGGCGCGGTACTCGGCACTCAGCTCGCGCGCCAGCTCTTCCTTGCTTGGAAGATACGGCAGGTATTTGGCGGCAAACACTTGGTCGTTGTCTTCGGGCAGCGTGTACTCGACGATCGAATCGCTTTTGTCCGCGCAGAGCACGATGCCTATGGGCGGATTGTCGCCTTCGTTCATGAGCTCGCGCGTGTAGTAGTTCACATACATTTGCATCTGGCCCAGGTCCTGATGCGTAAGATCGTCCGTCTTAAGGTCGATGAGCACGAAGCAGTGCATCAGATAGTTGTAAAAAACAAGGTCAATATAGAAATGGCGCCCATCAAAGGTGATGCGCTTTTGGCGCGCCTCGAAAGCGAAGCCACGGCCAAGCTCCAGCAGGAACTTCTGAAGATGCGTGATGAGCGCCTGCTCTAGATCGCTCTCGCGAAACGCAGCATCGTCCGAGAAACCTAAAAACTCCAGTACATATGGGTCGCGGATGATATCCTCGGGGCGATGGGTCGGGGCGCTCTTTTGGATTTCCTGGGTGACGGCCTCTTTGTCTTTGCTGGCAAGTAGGCGCTCGCGGAACATGGTGTTGATCTGGCGTTCGAGCTGACGCGTGCTCCAGCGAGAATCGGCACATTCGTTCATGTACCATGTTCGAGCATCAGGGTCGGTTATACGCGATAACCTGCGGTAATGTGTCCAATTCAATTCGGAACGCAGCGCGTTCCGGATTGGGAACGCAAGATAAAACTGACGCATGTATCTTAAGCTTCTGGCGTTGAAGCCTCTGCCAAAATCCTTAGTCAATCTAACGGCAAGTTCGTCGATCAGTGCATCGCCATACTTGGCGCGCTCCTCTCCGCCCTGTTCATCAACAATACTCTTGCCGATCTCCCAATATGCCTCAACCATCGCAAAGTTAACAGCGGTATAGGCCTTGTCGCGAGCGGCGTTGAGAATCGAGGAGACCTGCTTGTAAAAACCTTCGGGCACGATTGCCGATTCTCCACGGTTTACCAGTTCGCCCATCACTGTCGCCCCGCTTTCCTCTTGTGGAATGCATCTTTATCGAATTTAGTTTAAAGCCTCGCGCGGACACGAATTGCTGTGCTGTCTGACATCATCGCATGGGGCCTTGCGGTGACTAAAATGTGGCCATAGAGACAGTTTTAGCGAACCCCACGGGAGTGACGTGTATGGACAACAACACGCTGCTATTCCAGGACAAAGGTTCGGGTAGGTATAAAGACGTCAAGATCTACCCTAACCGCATTGAGGTACTCAAGAAGGGCACTTTTGGCGGCAAGCACACCGAGATTGTCTACCTTAAGGACATCACGGGGGTCAGCAGGATCAAGGGCCGCGACGTTTTCCTACGTAACAGGCTGTTGACTGCCTGTGTCTTTAGTCTGAGCAGCCGCTCCCAAGCTCAGGAGTTCGTGAATGCGCTGAACATGGTGATGTAGCCGATAGCGGCGTTCGGGCCAAGGTAAAAATCGGGGGCACAGAACGGTGTTCTGCGCCCCCGATTGAGTCGATGTGTCTAAAAGGCCGGCTTGCCTATTCGACAACGTCCTCGTTGTTTTCACCGTCACTGGCAAGCATCGCCGCGCCGGCGACCGTTGTCGCCACGGCGGCGGCAGCGAGCCCGGCGGCAACGCCAGAGCTGTCGCCCGTGTCGGCGAGCTTTCCGCCCGAGCCCTTGCCCTTGTTGCCCTTACCGTTCTTATCAGCGCTGCCTGCGTTGGAACCCGTGCCGCTGCCGGTGCCGGTGCCGCCTGCACTGTCCGAGGCCGCTACGGTAAAGCTTGCGGCTCCGTCGCTGGCGAGCGTGTAGTTTTGCGCCGCGTTGCCCAAGAGACCGTTCACGCGCACCCAGTACGTTCCTGCGGCAAATGTTTCGCCCTCGGCCATTGCTGTGCCCGGAGCGCCGTTCGCGTCGTGCACAAACTCGAGCTGGGCCGTGCAGGCATCGGTTTCGAGCTTGCCCTCGAGTGATGCCGCAATCTTGGCGCGCACGTCTTCGCCGGCCTTAAGGCCTTCGAGTCCCTCAAAATGGGGCGTCAGCGCGCGTGGATCGATATCGATGGGCACGGAGCCCCGCAGCTCCGTAACGGTCTCGTTGCCCAAGGCGTCGACATCCACATATTCGATGGCAAACGCATGGCCCGAAGCTGCCACGTTGAGTACGTTGCTGCTGTCGACGAGGCGGAAATGACCCTCGCCAACGGTCTTGCCATCCTGGAATGAGGCATCGCTCAGCGAGTCGCCGTACGTCATGCGCATGCGGGTCGGGAGATAGTACGGGAGATAGTACGAAGCCGTCTGCTTGTGCTCCGTATCGTAATTGCGCTGGTAGATGCTCCGGGCCAGCGCCGCATCAACAAAGTCGGATGCGATGATGCCAATGTGCTTGAGGTAATCTGACTTTGTATCCTCGATGCCGCTGGGATTGATGTACGGGCTCTTATACAGATGCTCGTTGACTACTCGTGCCGAGGTAAAAGGATTGCCTCCGTGCGACAAGCCCGTGCAGCTGGTGTAGTTGATAGACCAGCAACGCTCCAGGACTATCTCCTTGGCCCCGTTATCGTCCTCGACATCTACCTCGTTGCGCGTGCGCCCGGTCGTTTCCTTCAGCGCATTATCGACCCAGCTGAGCTTGTCGGTTCCCGTGAGTTTGTACTTGTCCTGGGCGTATACCTTGGTGCAATAGGGCTCTTTGTCGCCTGTTTCCCCGCGGCTTCAAAGCCCCGCGCGTCTTGGACGAGACACATAGTGGCGCTGTCGGAGTGAGCCTTGATCTTGTCATCCCATTCGGTAAGGTCGAGGCCCCACGTGTGGCCGCTTACACTGTTGCCGGCGAGCCTAAATCGACGCAGCAGAACGATCTTTCCGCGCACCTCGCCCAGTGTGGGAACGCGGCTCGACGTATAGAACAGTTTGGGGTTGTCGTCCAAAACCTTGGCGAAAGCCGTCGTAACACTTTCGTCGGTAGCCTCGTCGTTGCCTCGTGATACAAGCATGATGAGCGCTTCTGTCGGGTTTTCGTTCAAAAACGTTTTGAAGTAGCCTATGACATCGGAAAGATGCAAAAAGTACGCGTCTTTTTTGAGCAGGTAGTACATCCCATGGTCGATGCCAGGGTTGTCGCCCTTTCCGAGCCGGATATCAAAATAGCGAATGCCTTCGAGCAACTGCGTGGGAATGTAATCCTGCTGGCATTTTACTTGCGAGGATTGGGGCTCAGTGTCGTTGTCCACGCTGCAGGTGCCCGAATCGTGCGTGCCCGGGATGCTCAGCTCGTCGAGGAACTTGTTGTCCTCGACGTATTTCATCCAACATGGTCCGTCGACGTAGCTGCTGTACGTAATCCAGTCGAGGCTGCTAACCGTGGCATCGTTCTTTTTCATGTCGTAACCGATAAGTTCGAGCTCCCACGGAATGCTCTTACTCTTACTCTTATGACAGATCTTATTGTTATCCTGGTCTTCGCCGTTCGATTCTATTGCCAGGTACTTAATGTCTTTTTTCTCGGTTTCTTTCTCGACCGTGCGGTCTCGGATGATATAGGTTCCGTTTGATTGACGCTCGAACGCAAAAGAGCGGCTGGGCTTGCCGTCATGCTCGCCACTCCATACGTGGATGACCTTTCCGTCTTTGTCCGAGTCGCCATCGACCGACCAAATGCTGTAGCCCGTCTTTTTATGCTCTTCGAAATTGAGCAAGGTGCGGATAGCATACCAGTTTGTATCGTCATTCTTGGTCGTTACGTTCTCAAGGATGAGCTTGCTGGATGTTCCGTCATTAAACAGATGGCAGACGTTGCCGATGACGTTGCCGTCTTCGTTAACGCTTGCGGTACGAAAATAGCCCGCGGGGCGAAGGCGAATGACGAAATTGTTGAGGCTGACTGCTGGCCCGGCCGTGCCGTCCGCAAAGGCTGCCCGCGGGCTAATGCCCAATGCCGCGGTTTCGGGCAGGCTTGCAAGTGGCGACAACGCCGCGAGTCCAAGGCCCAACGTAAATGCTCGGCGGCTGATGGCGTGGTGTTCGGTCATAACTTCTCCATTCGCAGAGTGCGGTTATGCGATAGTTTTGGTCACTATACTGCTCAGATGTTTAAAGATGCTGGTTTAATTGCCTGCGCGGCACAATAAATCGGCGGGCGGACGTGTTGGGGCGTTTGTCGTTTTCGTACTGTTGCCACATTTGGGGCGGTTCCGACGTCCGGCATCCTCGCGTTCGTCGGCTACAGGCATAAGAAAGGGAGGGTCGGTTTACCGGCCCTCCCTGGGTACGAAGCACTGGGGTACCGTCGCTTGTTTGCACTGCGACCGTGTTTTCCGTTGCACTCGCCAGTCGCTTAGCGCTTGATCTCGATATCGTCGAGCTTGACGTCCATGGCCTCGGTCTTGGCCTCGGCGATGTCGTCGGCAAATTCCAGAGACTTCATCATGGTCTCGACGGCGTCCTTGTGCTCCTCGACGTTGTCGATACGCACATACACACTGCCCCCGTCAACGTCGGTGAAGTATTCGGTCGTTACGCCGCCCGAGTGCGTGAAGTAGGCACTGCGCCAGGTCTTGCCGTTGTACTTAACGGAATCGCCCTCGGTCCATCCGGAATTGGCCTTCCACTTTGCCTCGTAGTCGAACAGCTCGTCGGCGTTCTTGTCAGAGTCGAAGACAGGGATGAAGCGATCGCTGGCGTGCTCGCTCTCGGTGAACTTAAACTGGGCCCTGTCGGCCGTGTCGCCTGCGACGTCGGTGATCTCGACGCCCTCGGGGACCTCGACCTTAAACCAAATGAAGTCGGTCCTCATATCCACGGCTGGCTTTTCTGCTCCACCGCCACCGCGACTTCCGGTAGCGCCGCCGCTGCCACCGCAGCCCACCAGGGCAACTGCGGCAAAGAGGCTTATGCAGAGGGTGAGAATCGCAAAGGCCTTCTTTTTCATGGTCGTGTCCTCCTCGATCTGTAACCGCCCACGGATTACCTGCCTTTACTGTACGCGTGGACGGCTCACTAGGGTGGGCCATGTGTCCCATTCTGGGGGCTGGAATTGCGCCGACAAGTGGCAATATGTGCGGTCGCAAAAGAGGGGAGAGCCGATGCTGTCGGCCCTCCCCGGGGTTGGGCGCCCGGTGTTTTAAAGGGGCGCGTGTACGCGGGCATTGCCCCAATAGGTTCCTTGTTTATAGATATGTCCCAGTTTGTGACGTCCGGAAGTCCCGAAAGGTGAACCATGTGTCCCATGTTTGCGGTGCCGACGCCTATCGTTCGTCATAGAAATCCGCGATGACCAGGTGCGCTGACGCTTATGTACTTATGGGCTAGACTATGCACCATTATGTGATCGATGCGGTCGGTCGGTGGTTGCCGCCCGACCGATGTATATGACTTGAAGGTGCATGCGTATGAGCCAAGAGATGATGGACAAGACCTGCCGCGGGTTTGCCGAGGCGCTGGCCGCGCGCGAGCCGGTTCCCGGTGGTGGCAGCGCGAGCGCTTTTGTGGGCGCGCTGGGCGCCTCGCTGTGCGGAATGGTTGCCCGCTACGGTGCGACCAATCCCGCGCTTGCTGATCGTGCGGATGACCTGACGCGCGCGTTTACCCAGGCTGATGAGCTGGCCCAGGAGCTTGTCGAGTTGGTTGCCGAGGACGTTCGTGCGTACGGCCAAGTGTCGGCGGCGTACGGTATTCCGCGTGACGATCCGGCTCGAGCGACCGCGATTCAGGATGCGCTGCATGTGGCCGCTATGCCGCCGTATCGCATTATGGATGCCTGCGGGCGTGCGCTGGCGCTGCTCGAGGACATGGCCGACAAGGGTTCGCGTCAGCTGCTGTCCGATGTGGCGTGCGGCGCCGTGTTCTGCCGTGCCGCTATGCAGGGCGCGAGCTTGACGCTCTTTGCGAACACCACGTCTATGAAAGATCGCGTTCGTGCTGAGGAGCTCGAGACGGCGTGTGATGAGTTGCTCGACACATGGTTGCCGCGCGCCGATGCGCTGGCGCGCCGCGCCTCCGACGCTGCAAGGAAGAGAGGATAGCCATGGCTGAACTGCTGAAGGGTGCTCCCGTTGCTCGCGCTTTGACCGAGGAACTTGCTGCTCGCTGTGCAGCCCTGCGCGAGCGCGGTGTTGTACCGACGCTGGCCATCGTTCGTGTGGGCGAGCGCGAGGACGACCTGTCCTACGAGCGCGGTGCCCTCAAGCGCTGCGAGAAGGTTGGCATTGAGGCTCGCCGCGTTTTGCTTCCTGCCGATGTTTCGCAGGACGAGCTGCTGGCGGCTATTAAGGACATTAATACCGATCCCGCTGTTCACGGCTGCCTGATGTTTCGCCCGCTGCCCGCTGGGCTTGACGAGGATTCGGTTGCCGCGGCACTTGATCCCGCCAAGGATGTTGACTCCATGACGCCGGCCTCGCTGCTTACCACGCTTTCGGGGCGAGGCGAGGGCTTTGCTCCCTGCACGGCCGAGGCCGTGTTGACGTTGCTGGACCATTACGGCGTTGAGCTGGATGGGGCCAAGGTTGCGGTCGTCGGTCGGTCGCTGGTGATTGGCCGTCCCGTTGCCGCCATGCTTACGGCTCGCAATGCCACGGTGACGACGTGCCATACGCATACGCGCGACTTGGCTGCTGAGTGCCGTGCGGCTGATATTGTGGTTGCGGCCGTTGGGCGCGCGCGCACGATTGGCGCGGATGCGGTTCGCGAGGGCCAGACGATCATCGATGTTGGCATTAATTGGGACGAGGCCGCTGGCAAGCTGGTCGGGGACGTGGATTTTGATGCTACGGAGCCGGTCGTTAACGCCATCACACCCGTGCCGGGCGGCGTGGGGGCTGTGACCACCGCCATTCTCGCCAAACACGTGATCGAGGCGGCGGAGCGTGCATCGAAATAGGCGTTTTGGGCTGTTTGAGGGGGTTAGCTATATACCACGTGGTCAAACAATGCCAAATATGAGTACTGTTGCCAAGATAGTCACATATGTCTTACGTCTTTTTGGCTTCCTAACGGTATCCATTATCGTTAGGAAGCCTATTTTATTGAACTTATGGGGAATAACGTTGTCTTGCTTTTGGGCAAATGGGGATTTTCGGCACTCGTTACAGGGAAATTTGCTGCCACTAAATTGGTGACAGTACTCATATTTGGCATTTTTTGACCACGGGGGGCTGCCGAGGCCGTGGTTTCGCCCTTTCTGCGCCGAAGCGATACACTGTTGCCGTTTGATTTCTTCGCTCAAGGAGGATGCGCATGCCGTGCACAACGATTCTGGTCGGTAAGAACGCGAGCTACGACGGGTCGACCCTGGTCGCGCGTAACGAGGACTCGTCCAACGGGGTGTTTGAGCCCAAGCGTATGCGCGTGGTGCATCCCGACGAGCAGCCGCGCGTCTACACGAGCGTCCTGAGCCACCTGACCGTTGAACTGCCCGATAACCCCATGCGCTACACGTGCGTCCCCGATGTTGTCCCGGGCCACGGCATCTGGGCCGAGGCCGGTTTCAACGAGCTCAATGTGGGCATGTCCGCAACCGAGACGCTCACCACCAATGAGCGCGTTCGCGGCGCCGACCCGCTCGTGGACTACGTGCCCGCCAAGGGTAACGAGGGTGAGGACGGCTATGTGCCGGCGCAGCCTGGTGGCTTGGGTGAGGAGGACATGGTGACCCTGGTCCTGCCGTACGCCAAGTCCGCTCGCGACGGCGTTCGTATCCTGGGCGACCTGCTCGAGCGCTACGGCACCTACGAGAACAACGGCATCGCCTTTAGTGATGTGGACGAGATCTGGTGGCTCGAGACCATCGGTGGTCACCATTGGATTGCCAAGCGCGTGCCTGACGACGCCTATGTGACCATGCCCAACCAGCTGGGTATCGACAGCTTTGACCTGGATGACGCCGAGGGCGCCCAGGCCGACCACATGTGCTCCGCCGACCTGCGCGCCTGGATGGCCGAGTGGCATCTGGACCTGACGCTGGGCGTCGAGGGCGACGGCCCGGCTGCGGTCTTTAACCCGCGCGAGGCCTTTGGCTCACACAGCGACAGCGACCATGTCTACAACACGCCGCGCGCCTGGTACATGCAGCGCTGCCTCAACCCCAGCGATGTGTGGGACGGCCCCGACGCCGACTACACGCCCGAGAGCGACGACATCCCCTGGAGCCGTGTGCCCGAGCGCAAGGTGACCATCGAGGACATTAAGTACGTACTCTCGAGCCACTACCAGGGCACGGAGTACGACTGTTACGGCAGCAAGGGCACGCCCGCCACGCGCGGCGCCTATCGCCCCATCGGCATCAATCGCAACAGCCAGCTCGCCGTGCTGCAGCTGCGCCCCTATGCGCAGCCGGCCTACCGCGCCGTGCAGTGGATGGCCTTTGGCTCCAACTCGTTTAACGCGCTGGTTCCGCTGTACGCCAACGTCGAGACCATGCCCGAGTACTATGCCGACACGCAGGCTCGCGTGACGTCCGAAAACTTCTACTGGGCCAACCGCCTGATCGGCGCCCTGGCCGACGTCCGCTTCCATGAGTGCGGCCGCGCTGTGGAGGACTACCAGGAGAACGTCGGTGGCATGGGCCACAAGCAGATCCATGATGTCGACGCTGCCGTAGCCGCTCTGCCCGAGGCCGAGGTACCTGCTGAGCTTGCACGCGCCAACGAGGCCTTTGCCGAGCGTGTTCGCGTAGAGACCGATGCTCTACTGGGCAAGGTGCTCTACACCACGAGCTGCGCCATGAAGAACTCTTTCGCGATGAATGACAACGTGAGGTAGGGATTTCCCGTCGATCGAATAGCGCTAAAACGCTTTGTCGCTTTCGCTCAATCTTGGGTACAAGAACGCCAATGCAGTTGTTTGTGATTGGAGACAACCATGGTTATGAAACTCGATCAGCTTGTTAACGGCGCTATTAACGTTGGCTTTGGCGCCGCCGCCGTTGCCGTCGAGGGCAGCAAGAAGGTTCTCGACGACCTTAATACCAAGGGCGAGCAGGTTCGCAAGGACGCCGGCGCTCCCGATATCGCCCGCAGTGTGTCCGACATGTTCGAGCAGGCCGGCGGTACCATCTCCGATCTGACCGAGCGTCTGGGCATGCAGGGCGAGACCGCGGCCCAGCGCGTGCTCGATGAGCTCATCCTTGCTCGCGTCCGCGTTATGACCGCGTCCGAGCGCACGGCCTTCCTGGCCCACGTGCGCGACATCGTCGATTCGGTCGAGGACAACGTGACCTCGGTGCCCGTCGAGTCCGTTGAGCCCGACGATGCGAAGGATACCGAAGAGGCCGAGTAGCAGCGCAGATGGCAGATTCCACCACCGATTACAACAAACTAGATCCCCTGGGTGACGAGGCGGCGGTTGTCGATGAGGTCGATGCCGCCGTCTCGGGCGCTCGCAAAAAGCCGCGCGCTGTCGATATGGTCCCCGAGGAGCCCGACGCGATGGCGCCGGACGAGGAATATCAGCTCACACCGGCGGGTCGTCGCGAACGCATTGGGCAGATTGTTCGCTTGGTCAAAAAGTACCGTGTGTGGGATAACCTCACGCCGGTTCGCTTGCGCCGCCTGCTCGAGGAGCTCGGCCCCATGTTCGTCAAGATGGGGCAGATTCTGGCCAACCGGTCCGAGATTCTGCCGCAGCGCTTTTGCGATGAGCTGCGCCGTCTGCGTTCCGACGTGGAGCCGGTGCCGTACGAGGTAGTGCTCCGCTGCTTGGAAGAGGAATACGGCCTGCGCCTGGGGGAGATGTTCGATGCGATCGACCCCAATCCGCTTGGTAGCGCATCGCTCGCGCAGGTGCACCGCGCTCGTCTGGTGACGGGCGAGGACGTGGCCGTCAAGGTGCAGCGCCCCGGTGCGCAGCAGGTTATGGCGCAGGACATCGATATCATCCGCTCGGTGGTGCGTATCGTTTCCAAGTTCGTCAACACCGATCAATTCGTTGACCTGCACGGCGTGGTCGAGGAGCTGTGGACCTCGTTTCGCGAGGAGACCAACTTTTTGGCCGAGGCCAAAAACCTCAACGACTTCTACGAGTTCCATAAGAGCGTTCATGGCGTGACGTGCCCTAAATCCTATCTGGACCTGTGCACCGAACACGTGGTGGTTATGGACTACGTCGACGGCATTTCGATCGCCGATCCTGAACGCTTGGTGGCCGAGGGCTATGACTTGGAAAAGATCGGTGCCGCAATCGTCGAGGACTACTCGACGCAGGTGCTCGATGACGGCTTTTTCCATGCTGACCCGCATGCGGGAAACATCATCCTCAAGGACGGCATCGTTTACTTTATCGACTTGGGTATGGTCGGACGCATGTCGAGCCACGACCGCGGTATCGTCAAGGACATGATTTTCGCCGTGGCCGAGGGCGACGTGCCCAAGCTCAAGGATTCGCTCATGCGCTTCGCCGTGACGCGTGGCGACTCGGCCGAGCTCGATCATTCAGCGTTTTTGTCCGATTTGGACTTTATCGTGGCTGACTTTGCGGGCCTTGACCTTAAGGACCTAGATATCGGCGAGTTTTTGACCTCGCTGTTAAACCTCGCGCGCAAAAATGACGTTGAGCTGCCGAGCGTGGTGACGATGTTCGCCCGCGGCATGGTGACGCTCGAGGGCCTGCTGACCGAGTACATGCCCGACGTCAACATGATCCAGATCATTCAGGCACACATCAAAAACGAGAAGAGCACCTATGCGCGCGTGCGCGATATGAGTCGCGACTTTGCGGCGAGCAGTTATCGCGCGGCGAAGGGCTCACTCGAGGCGGCTGAGTATCTGGGCCTGGCTTCGCGTATGCTCACACGCGGCCAGCTTAAGGTGAACACGCAGATCATGAGCAGCGATAAGGCGCTGCGACAGCTGGGTGGGATTATCGACCGCATGTCGATGGCTATCGTTATCGCCGGTCTGTTTATCGGTTCGTCGGTGGTGTACTACGCGCGCATCGAGCCGGTTGTGTTTGGTATCCCGGTCATTGGCTTTATGGGCTACGTGAGCGCGCTGGTGCTGGCACTTATGCTGGGCCGCAATATCTGGCTCAACAGCCACGGCGGCAAGCACTAGAGTCTGCGACCGTCACCGCATTTTCCTATCGCAAACAATAGCTTTTACCTTGGGCTTCGCCTGCGTGCGAGGCCCTTTTGCGTGATAGCATATTGACGATATTAATCGATGGCCTAGATGGTGGTGCGGAGACGCACGAATGCGCGGTTTTCCTGCGCGTTTGGGAGAATCGGGGTGCAAGTCCCCGGCCGTACCAGTAACCGTAATTCCTCTTGGCTCGGGATGCTCGCGTCGCAGATCGGACGACGTGCCCGAGCCGTTAAGGTTAAGTCGGATCGCCTCCCATCTTGCACGTTGCCGCGGCGTATGCCGCCGGTGTGCATAGGGCTCTGGAGGGAAGGGACCCCGATGGGGGAACTCGAGCGCAACATGCGCGATGACGTGGGGCAGCCTCAAGGCAACGCTCCAAGTACAGACAATGGGGGACAAATGGATATGTTTGAGGACGAGCGTGAGCGCGCCTCGTTGCATCGTCGTGGCGCGATTGCACGCGGTGTAGCCAAGCGCGGCCTGGTGGCATTCCTGGCCTTCGCGATGGCCTTTGGCACCACGCCGGCTCAACTGTGGGCCGAGGGCGCCGAGGGCATTGCCGAGGCTGTGGCTCAGGCTGCGACGCCGGGCGAGGACGCAGCGCTTGCGGGCGGTACCGCCGAGCAGAGCGGCACCGAGGTCTCGGATTCCGAGGGCGCGCCTGCAGCTAGTGCCGCCACAACAGAGGCAGCAACTGGCGACGAAGGCTCGGCGACGGGGGAGAGCCCTGCTACGAGCGAGCAGTCTTCGACGGCATCCGCTGGCCAAGCAGGATCTGCCGCCGCGACTGCCGTCCAGACGGAGAACCCGACAGAAACCGGCGATGTCGCCAAGAAGCAAGTCGAGGTCTCGTTCTCGATTATCGGCACCGATGCCGACGGCAAGGCTCAGACCTGGGTGGCACCCACGCAGCTCAAGCTCGACGAGGGCGCGACGGCTGCGGATGCCTTCGTTAAGCTGCAGCAGAAGACGGGCTTCAAGGCAGACTACGATCCGAACACGGCATACGGTTTCTACCTCAAAAGCATCACATCCCCGAGCGATGGCCGTACGCTTGCCTTCGATCCGACGACTTATGCCTTCTGGCAGCTGTTCGTCGACGGTGCGTCTTCCTCGGTTGGCGCGAGCAGCGTTAAGCTCACCCAGGGGCAGAAGGTTGAGTTTGCCTATACGGCTGGTAGCGCGTCCCCTGTCGTTAAGGACCAGGTTGCCGCAAATGTGACCGTCATTGGTCGCGATGCCCAGGGCAAGACTCAGGCTTGGGTCGATAACGCGCAGTATGTGGTGACGTCCGGCTCGAGCGCGCTTGATCTTACGAAGGTCGCACTCGAGGCGAACGACATTGACGCCGTTGCTGCGGGCTCCTTCATTCTGAGCCTTAAGTACAACGGTGTTGAGCTGGGTACGCCCCAAGATTATTCGACCTATTGGCAGCTGTTCATCAACGGCAAGTCGAGTGACTATACGGCGGACAATGTCACCATCCATGCCGGCGATACCGTTACGTGGTTCTACGGTGGCTGGGGCGACCAGCTGCCCTCCGATTCTGTCCATGCTTCTGTTCAGGTTCTCGGTAAGGACAAGGACGGCAAGCAGCAGGTTTGGGCTTCGACGGGCCAGACGAGTCTCAAGGCAGGCTCCACTGCCAAGGATCTCCTTGAGCAGACCGGCCTTAAGCTCGATGCTAGCGAATCGTCTTGGGGCTGGTTCCTCAACGGCATTTATTCGCCGTTCGATGGTAAGTCCTATGGCTGGGATGCTGCGACCAATAGCTATTGGCGCTTCTACGTAAATGGCAAGTTCGCCGACGTTGGCGCCGGTGCCTACGAGCTCCATGAGGGCGATGCCGTCACCTTTATGTATGGTGCTGACGCCGATGCCCTTCCTGGCCAGGTTCTTGGGTCTGTCGATGTTATCGGTCCCGATGTCAACGGCAACAATGCTCGCTGGGGCTCGGCAAGCAACGTTTCTCTGCCCGAAGGCTCTACTGCCCAGAACCTTATTGAGACGGTTCTGAAGGCCAAGGGCGTTACGTACAACGGCTCCCAGAGTGGTGAGTACTGGTTCCTCAATTCCATCAACTCGCCATTCGAAGACGAGACGTACGGCTATGATGGTGCGACCAACAAATATTGGCACCTGTATATCAATGGAGAGCCCTCCTTACTCTGCGCTAATCAGATTACGCTCAAGAGCGGCGATAAGGTCACACTTGCCTATACCACCGACGATTCGGCCATGCCCGATCCCGACAAGATTGTCGTGGACCCGGGTGCGACGACTCCTGATTGGGATGCCGAGTGGGCCGGCTACGGCAACAGTGGCAACGGTTCGACCGTAACGGATGCCAAGACGCCTGCGCAGGCCGCCGGTCTTAAGTGGGCCTTCGATTGGAAGGCCGAGTCTGGTCAGCAGTATGCCAACTGCAGCGAGCCTGTCATTGCTAACGGCTTTGTGTACATCGCGACCGAGAACGAGCTCATTAAGATCGATTCGTCCACGGGCAAAAAGGTTGCCTCTGCGCCGCTTGCCTCCAAGGTGAGCTATACCTCTCGTCCGATCTATACCAATGGCCTTATCATCGTTCCGCTCAACGGCGGTGCGGTCCAGGCGATTACTGCAGACAAGCTGATCTGCAAGTGGCTGACGCCTGGTTTGACGGACTTGACGCAGAGCTCCTGCACCGTCGTTTCGGACGGCGAGTACGTCTATGTAGGCTCGGTCGATATTTCGTATGACGAGAATTACAATGCGACCTACGGCAACGGCTCCTTTGCGCGCATTAAGATTGCCACGGGCGAAGTTTCTTGGCAGAACATCGACCCTGCCGAGGGCTATTACTGGACTGGTGCGGCTTTGACGGATAAGTATGCCATCGTTCCTACGAGCGCGGGTACGCTTAAGTGCATTGATAAGACGACGGGCGATGTCGTTTCGACCATGAAGCTCGGCGCTGTCGCAAATGCCGATTGCATTGCCGATCCGTCCAATGGCTCGACCTTCTATCAGATGACGCACGACGGAAAGCTCCATGTGATTTCGCTTTCGGCGAAGGGCGTGCTGAGTGAACAGAAGACGGTTGATCTGGGCCTTACGAATAATCTGAGCGCCCCTGCGGTGTCTGGTGACAATCTGATTGTCGGCGGACAGACGGCTACTGGCTCTGCTCTGGTTCTCTATAACCTGAAGACGGGTAAGACCACGATGGTCGCTGCTGCCGACGGCAAGGCGCTGCCGGCTGGCCTCAACGGTATTGCTGCTACTCCGCTGGTGAGTGTTCAGGGCGGCAAGACCTATGTGTACTTCACCGTTAACAGCGCGGATAGCAAGGATTACGTCAACTACTCTGCTGGTGGTGGCGTGTATCGCTATACGCTCGGCGATGCAGAGGCGACGCAGATTTATGATGCGGCTGGCCATTACCAGTACTGTGACTCTCCGGTCATTGCCGATGCTTCTGGCAATCTCTACTACATTAATGATTCGGGCACGCTGTTTAAACTTGGAGCTGTCGAGTCTTGGACGGTTGCCTTTAACTCCAACGGCGGGTCTGCTTGCGACACTAAGTTTGTTGCTACGGCCGATGGCAAGCTGGTCAAGCCGGCCGATCCGACGCGCGATGGCTACACTTTCGGCGGTTGGTATACCGATGAGGCTTGCACGCAGGCGTATGACTTTAGCACGCCGGTGACGGCCGATCTGACGCTGTATGCCAAGTGGACCAAGAATGCCGTTAACCCTGGCGGTAATGGCGGCGCTGGTTCGAATGGCGGCGGCGGTTCTGGTACCGGTACTGGTTCTGGCACTGGCACTGGCACGGATTCCGGCTCCGGCTCGAAGGGCGGCGCTGTCGCCCCGGGTCATAAGCCGACGACCAAGACGACGGTGTCGACCAAGACCGAGACCAAGGACAACAAGTCCGACAAGAAGGACTCCGATAAGTCCGATAAGAAGGACGAGAAGAAGTCTGACAAGAAGTCTGACAAGAAGTCTGACAAGAAGGACAGCAAGTCCGACAAGAAGTCCGACAAGAAGTCCGACAAGAAGTCCGATTCCAAGTCCGATACGGGTGCTGCTTCTACGACCACTGCTAAGAAGTCCTCTAGTGCTTCCGAGCAGGAGACTGGCACCAACCCGCTCGCCATTGTTGGCGTTGCCGCCGGCGTCATCGGTCTCGCCATCGTCGGCGTGTTCGTGTTCACCAAACGTCGGTAGGTGAGGGTTGTGTCCAATAAATCCAAGGACGCTGACCCCAAGCAACCAGATTCCTCGTTCATTCAGTTCGACGATGCAAAGCAACAGGGCGCCGCTTCGGCGGCGTCCGCCTCTCGTCGCAAGGCGCTCCTTGGCGTTCTTGCTGCCGCGTGCACCATTCTGATCGTCGTCTCGCTGGGCTTCGTCCATCCTTCCGAGAGCGGCGCCTGGTCCATCGACTGGATCGTTCAGACCGTGACGGGGGAGAGCGTCGTCGCCAAGGACACCAAGGGGTTTGGCTCGACTACGACTTCGGGCGAGGCTAGTTCCAAGGATTCCAAATCTTCGAATGATGCAAAAGACGAGCCCAAGGGTTCGAACGACGCCAAGGACGATTCCGAGTCTTCAAACAAGGAATCGGACAAAAACTCGGATAGCAAGAAGTCCGAGGACCGGGGCGGCAAGAGGTCTGGCGATAAATCCGCTGCCCAAAATACGGGAGCCGGTGATACTTCCAATGTGTCTGGCGGTGCTTCTTCGGGCGGCGGTCAGTCGTCTGAAGAAGCCTCATCCTCTAATGGTGGAAACGCCTCCTCGGGCAGCCAAAGCGGCTCACAGGAGTCCAACTACGTTACGGTGACGGTTTCGGTCACATCGAGCGCTGTGGGCAATCCCGTGTCCTCTGGCGGCACCTTTACCTTTAACGAAGGCGCCACCGTTTACGATGCCCTGTGCGCGCTGGGCCTTTCTGTCAACGCACACGGCTCATCGTACGGCACGTATGTTTCTGCGATTGGTGGTTTGGCCGAGAAACAGTACGGCGGCACGAGCGGCTGGATGTACTCCGTCAACGGCACAACGCCCATGACGGCCTGCAGTAACTACGTTCTCTCCAATGGCGACAACGTCGTTTGGTATTACGTAACGGGCTAGAGGCCTCGACATAGTGCGCCAGACGGGCGGTTCGGACCAACATCCGGACCGCCCGTTTTTCATGCGAATGGGACTGGGTCGCCGGGTCTCTCGGCAAACAAAAAACCGGTTGGAACGGGAATTCCAACCGGTTATACATGCAAGCAAATAGTGAATCGACTACGACCGTGCGCCCTCGAGGAAGAAGCGGCGGCTGAAGTAGTTGTACCAGGTGACGAGGAACGTGGCGATGGCCTTCATGGCCTGGTAGCCGATGCTCAAAAACGTGACGCCCACAAACATGTACAGGTCGTTGAGGCCCAGGCCGATCACCGACAGGATGGTGAAGATCGTGAACTCGCGCTTGCGGCTCATGCCTTCGCGGTGGTCGAACACGTACTTCATGCTGAGCCAGTAGTTGACCACGACGGACGTGATAAACGAAACCGTGGTGCTCATCAAAAAGTCGAGGTGGAACAGCTCGACGAGCGCAATGAGCATGCCCCAGTCGATGCCAAAGGAGATAAGACCCACGACAGCAAACTTGAGGAACTGCTTGGTATGAGGTTGTGCCAGCGCCTTGCGCACGTAATCACATCCAATGCGTTGATGAATCGAGCAGAGGATACTTTAGAGCTTTTACAAGGGAAACGTAAGGTCTTTGCCAAGAACTATATGAACTCGCCAAATTTTCAAGAGCTAATCCGCAAACGTTGAAAATTTGCCCGTAAACGAGCGGCACCCACGGACGATACTGCGCTGAGTGCACGTCGTCCGTGGGCGCCGTAATGCTGCAGGGGTTTCGAGCTACTTGGTCTCGTCGCCCTCCAGGAAGATTTTTCGGGTCACAAAGTTGTAGACCATGACAAGCGCGGTGGCGCAGATCTTGGCGATATTGGCCTCGAGTCCCAGGCCGGCGTTGAGCGCCAGCACGATGCCGTCGTTGAGCACCAAACCGATCACGGACAGCACGACAAAGATGATGAACTCGCGGCGGCGGCTCATGCCTTCCTTGTGCGCAAACACGTACTTCATGCTTGCGAGGTAGTTAAAGATGAGTGAGATGATAAAGCCGCTGGTGTTGGCGATTAGGATGTTGAGGCCCAGACCGTAGTGGAGCAGATTCATAATGCCAAAGTCGATAACCGTGGCAATGACACCGACGACGCCAAATTTCATGATCTGCGCAAGGAGCTTTTGCATGGTACCTGCCTTAGGGTGGCGCGGGGACGCCGTGGGGATGACAAACTCAGCAAGTTTAGCCAATCCCCGCGGGTGGGGCTAGACGCGCTCTTCGATAGCACCGTTTCTATATGCATCGAGCAGCTGGCGCAGATCCTGGATCTGGCTGCGAATCTTGGCGCCAGTATCGGTGTCGCTCACCATGCGGCGACGGTCTGCTTGGTCAAAACGGTTGGTCTCGCTTTCGATGTCCACGTTGCGCGTGAGTGCCTCGGCAACCGTCGTAAAGGCCCGGTGCGACTTGAGGCGGCAGCCGCGCGAGCTCGAGATGAGCGTATAGCCGGCGATGCCCGTCTTGGGATGGTAAGCGCGGCAGAAGCCGCCATCGATGACCAGCAGCTTGCCCTCGGCGCGGATGGGCTGCTCGCCCTTGGTGGTTTTAACGGGCGTGTGGCCGTTGATGATGTGGCCGGTCGGCGAGCATGCCATGGGCGCGACGCCAAACTCGCGCATGATATCATCGCAGACCGAGGGCGACTTGGTAAGCGTAAAGTACGGGTCCATCGGCTCGACCCAGGTGCTCTTATCGGCGATATAGGCGCGCTCAAAGGTACGCACCAGGCGTCCGCTGGCGGGTGAATTGAAGCCAATCCACAGGTACCACATCCAGTCGAGGGCATCGCGGTCGCCCACGCGCCACGCGCGGCGGGCGATGTGGTCGCAAAAATCGAGATAATCGCGGCCAGCGTGCCAGGTGCCCAGGCAGTTCATGCTGCTAAAGGTGCCGTCTTCGTTGAGCGGAACGCAGCCGTGGAAGAGCAGGTTGCCGTTGGCGACCTTGTACATCGAGCCGTGGGTGTAGAGGAAATCGATATGGCGATGCAGGTGATCGGCGGTTACAAACTCGGACACGAGCTTGTCGATGATGTGCTGCTCCTGAGACGTGAGCGTGTAGGGGTCCGCCGGGTCGACGGTGGGGAAGTCGTTGGTCGTGAGCGGCCACACGCTGCCGTCGGCGAGCGTGACCGTGCCGGTGTCGTGGTCGATCTTGTCGAGTAACAGGCGGTCGGTCATATCGAACTCGGGGTGGCGCTGGATAATCTGGCCCTCGAGCTTAAAGAGCAGCACGTTGATGGCCTTGATCAGCGGGGTGATGGACTCACCGGCGGTGTAGGTGGCATCGGCAAAGGCGACAAGCTCACGCAGCGAGATGCCGTAGTCGTTCTCCAGGATCTCGTAGTTGTCGTAGCGTAGGTTGTTGCGCAACACCGTGGCGATGCAGGCGGGCTCACCGGCCGCAGCGCCCATCCACAGCAGGTCGTGGTTGCCCCACTGGATGTCGAGTGAATGGTAGGTGAGCAGACGGTCCATAATTTTGGCCGCGCCGCCGCCGCGGTCGAAGATGTCGCCCACCAGGTGCAAGTGGTCGACGGCCAGGCGCTTGATGAGCGAGGCGAGCGACTCGATAAAGTCGTCGGCGCTGGCGGTCTCTAGGATGGACTCCACGATGCGCTCGTGATAGCGCACGCGATAGTTGTTCTCGTCCGGGTGCGTGTGCAACAACTCGTCGATGATGTAGGCGTAGTCGCGCGGGATGGCCTTACGCACCTTGGAGCGCGTGTAGCGGCTTGAAAGTGAGCGAGCGACCATGATGAGCTGGTCAAGCATCGTCTTGTACCAGGTTGGCGAGTCCTCGCGCCGGCTGCGGACCAGGTCGATCTTCTCGCGCGGGTAGTAGATGAGCGTACACAGCTCGCCCTTTTCGTCAAAGGAGAGCGTGTCGCCAAAGATCTCGTCGACATGTTCGCGCACGACGCCCGAGCAGTTGTTGAGGATGTGCATAAAGGCTTCGTACTCACCATGCACGTCGCTCATAAAATGCTCGGTGCCCTTGGGTAGGTTGAGGATGGCCGAGAGGTTGATAATTTCGGTAAATGCGGATTGTTCGGTGGGGAACTGTCTCGACAGCAGGCGCAGATACTTGAAGTCTTGCGGGTTGCGATCGAATGCGACCATGAAACACCTTCCGATGGGGCTGGTAAAACTGATAAACAGCGTCAAACGTTTACCAGTATGCGCCGCTTTTGTTTCGATTTTGCGCCAGCGGCTGAATTGTCGGCTGAACGGTTTGGTAAATCGATTTAGTGAAGGTAGATGTGTTGGTCGGGTGGAGACGACAGAGGGTGTTTTCTCAGATATTTATGCGTCGGGTCGGTGGAGACGATGGTGGTAAAGATGTTCACTATTTTTGGTTCGATTTGGTAAATAGTGGACATATGTACCGCATGTAGGCTCACTGTGCGATAATTTGCGCAGCAATGAGTAAGGAGCCTCATATGAGTGATTTTGTCCTGACCTGTGAATCCGCCGCCGATCGAACCCGTGAGTTCTTTGCGTCGCGCAATATCCCTGTCGTGTGTTTTCATTACGAGATCGACGATGTTGTCTATACGGACGATCTGTATCAGTCGATTACGCCGGACGAGTTTTTTGCCCAGATTGCCGCGGGCGCCATGCCCAAGACGTCTCAGGTGAGCGTGGGTGAGTACGAGGAGTTTTGGGAGCCGTTTGTTGCCGAGGGTAAAGACGTGCTGCACCTGACGTTGTCGTCGGGTATTTCGGGCACGTATGGATCGGCCTGCGTCGCGGCGCAGATGCTTGCGGATCGCTATCCCGAGGGCGGCAAGGTGCGCGTCATCGATTCGCTGGCGGCGTCTTCGGGCTTTGGCCTGTTGTTGGAATATGCCGCCGATGTGCGCGATAGTGGGGCTTCACTCGACGAGACGGCTGCCTGGATCGAGGAGCACAAGCTCAACCTGCACCACTGGTTCTTCTCGACCGATCTGTCGAGCTACCTGCGCGGCGGTCGCATTTCGGCCGCGAGCGCGATCATCGGCACGGCGCTTAAGATTTGCCCGCTTATGACGGTCGATTGCGAAGGTAAGCTGTCGCCACGTGAGAAGATTCGCACTAAGAAGCGCGCGATTTCCGAGATGGCTAAGACCATGATGGCACACGTACAGGACGGTGCAGATTATTCGGGTAAGTGCATCATGTCGCAGTCGGCGTGCCGCGAGGATGCCGAGGCGGTCGCGGCGCTGATTGAGGAACAGGTTCCGCAGCTTAAAGGCAAGATTGAGATCAATGACATCGGTACTCTGATTGGCTCGCATACCGGACCTGGTACGGTGGCGCTCTTCTTTATGGGCGACAAGCGCGTGGATTAATTTGCCCCATCACGTCGCTGCATGATTGCTCAAACGAAAACGGCCCGCCTCACGTTTGTGGGGCGGGCCAAGATGTTTTGCTAGCGTTTCTTTCCGCGGAAGAAAAAGCCGTGCAGTGACGGCTTGAGGCCGCGGTTGGCGCGATGCTCCTCGACGCGCTCGTGGATCGAAGCGACGCGCTCGATGACTTCGTCGGGAATCGGCACGTCGGGATTCATGTTCTCGACCTGGCTGACTTCGGCGGCGGCGACCTGGTCGATAATGGGCACATCGTCGCGCGAGATGACAGGTGTGGCGTCTTCCTTCATCTTGCGATAGCGCTGCATCATGTCGGCCTGTAGCTGCTGGGCCGAAGGCGGCGTCCAGATGATGGCGTTGGCGCCGGCGGCGATGGTTTCACGGATGCTCTCGGGCGTCTTGCCGCCCGGCGCGATGAGCGGCAGGTTGGGATAGTGCTCGCGCAGCTCGCGTAGGACCTGCGGTGTGTTTTTGCCGGCCGCGATGTTGAGAATCTTGGCTCCGGCGCGCACCTTGGCATGCGCATCGTCGTCGCAACGTACGACCGTGGCGATGACAGGGATGTCGGCGATGTTGGTGATGTGCTCGACCATCCCGGCGGTGGCGGGGGAGTTGACCACGCAGCCCGCCGCGCCCTGCATCTCGGAGACGGCTGCCATCTGCACGGAGCGCTTACCGGTCGTAGTTCCGCCGCCCACGCCTACAAAGACCGGGCACTCGGCGACGGTCAACAGTGCCTGCGTAATGGCCGGCTGCGGCGTGAAGGGGTAAACGGCAAAGACGGCATCGGCGTTGGAGTTGCGGATAACCGCGACATCGGTGGTGTAAATGAGCGACTTGATGCGGCGGCCGAAGAGCGTAAAGCCGCTGGCCTCCTCGATCTCGTCGGGCATGCGAAGGGCCGCCTTGCGCAAACGTCCGTCGATGGGCAGTGGCTCCATGGGGAGCAGTCCGTTGGGGGTCACGGCTACCTGGGGCTCGGTGAACTCGTCTGCGAGCTCGACCTCGGAGAAATCGACCGAGGCGACGATGTCCTCGTGAACCTCGGCGGGCACATCGATGGGAGCTTGGTCGTTTGCCGCGGCAGGCGTGTCGAAGGAGCTGGTGCCGACGAAGGCGTCGACGCGCTCATTTAGATCGTTGAGGGTATCCATGGAGGCTCGATTCTATGTGATAACGGCCGGCGCTATGCAGCCGGAATTGCGAATGCTAAATCGTTTGACGAGTTGATTTTTCCCCGCCGCGCCATCCGTTAGACCGAAGGGCCGGCGAACGTGAAGGAGCTGTGGTGGCGGGGATCGAGGTGCTATCTTGAAAGTCCCGTTTAAAAGAGAGGTGACGCGGTATGGAATTGACAGCAATGTTTGGCTCGATTGGCCTGTGTGTGGGCGCAATCGTTGCCGCCGCGGTCATCTACTTTGTGGTCACGGCCATTAAGGGCAAAAGGGCCGAGCGCAAGGAGCGTGCGATGCTTAAACAGCATCGCGACCAGCAGGGCAAACGCGCACAGAAATAGCTTGTTGAGTTTTGGATCCGTGCGCTAGCTGCGTTTTCGGATCAGGGCAATGTAGAAGCCCTCAAAGTCGCGGCTGGGCGGAATGGTCAGCGTGCCGGGCATACCGTTGGCGACGGACGAGACGTGGCCGGCGGCGATGGCCTCGGTGAGAGCGTTGCTCTCGATGTGTGGCTCTTCGCCAGCTTCCTGAGCACGTTGCGTTTCACTTTCGCTCGGCGTGCCGTCGAGGGGGATAAGCTCGCAGTCCATATGCTTGTCGAGGGCCTCTTGCAGGGCGTCTTCGTTTTCCTGCGGCAAGATCGAACAGGTCGAATAGACGAGCGTGCCGCCCGGTTTGAGGGCACCCATGGCGCGGTCCAGAAGTGCTCGCTGCGAGCGGGCACACTTGCTCAGCAACTGCTCGGTGAGGCCGCGCAGGCTTTTCTCGTTGCCGTTGATGACGGTGCCCGTGCCGGTGCAGGGAGCGTCGAGCAGGATGCGGTCAAAGCGGAAGAACTCGTCGAGCTCGCGTGCGTCGATGCGCATGACGGGCACGTTTTTGGCACCTTGGCGGTGGAGGTTGGACTCAAGCTTTTCGGCGCGGGGAATGCTCATCTCGCAGGCCGTGAGGTGTGCCTGGCCCTGGGTGAGGGCGGCGATCTGCGTCGTCTTGCCGCCGGGGGCTGCGCACATGTCCAGGATGTCCTCGCCGGCCTGAACGCCCAGGGCCAACGGCGGCATCATGGACGACAGGCTCTGCAGATAGATTTTGCCGTCGCGGTAGATGTCGAGATCCCACAGATCGGAAACCTGGGCCTCGGGCAGGATAAAGGCGTCTGGGTACCAGACGACGGGGTTGTGGGCGATGCCGGCTGCATCGAGCGCCGCAGCGATGTCCTCGGCGGTCGCCTTGAGCGTGTTGGCGCGCAGTGTGACCGGGCGTGTGGCCGCGGCACCAAAGCCCTCGATCATGAGCTCGGCATCGGCGGGCGCATAGGCGCCGGCGACCGTGTCGACCATAAAGCGCGGCAGGTCGGCGGCGCAGGGAAGGGCGGCAAGCTGGTCGGAAAGCTCGGTGGAGGCAAACTGCCTAAGCTTGAGCTCGGGCTTAGCCTGCTTTTTCTGCTTACGACGACGCGGCTTGGACATCCGTCTTTCCTTCCCGTCCCAAATTGACTACTTTCCGGGCACGCCGCTGCAGGCGTGCTTTAGTACTGGCTCTCGTGCTTGCTGAAGAAGTCGAAGCGCGGGGGCAGCGGCTTTACGCGGTGCTCGCCGGGCTTCTCGCCCAGGCTCTCCACAAACTCGTCCGTGGAGGCAAAGATGTTATCCCAGCTAAAGAAGGCGACCGGATCGACGTCGAAGTACTCGCAGATGAGCTCGCAGCCGGCCGGGACGATGCCGTGCATAAGCACGGTCGCCACGCGCAGTTCGGTAAAGGCGTCGACGAGGGCCTGCGTCATTGCGGCGTTTGCCGGCTCGCCCTCGAGCTTGTTGGCGGCCTTGGAGGCATCGCTCCAGCGCTTGTTGGCGGCACGCAGGTAGTCGTCGCACACGGCGAGTGCGCGGTGCGTCTCGAACTTGTACATGGCCTGCTCAAAGGCGAGGGCTGCCTGCTCGGCGGCTTCGACCACGGTGGTGGAGGCAGCACCGGCGGGGATGCAGCCGTTGCGGTAGGGGCTCTCGTCGCCCTCCTTGACGGCGACGCCGTAGAAGCAGCTGCGGGCCAGACGGTTGAACACGCCGGTCAAAAGGGCGCTCTCCTTAAGGGCAGGATCGATGACGCGCTTGTCGTCGCAGGCGCGCACCTCGTTGCCGTCCTTGTCCTTGCCGGTCACGCGCGTGTCATATGCCTTGGGGCTAAAGCTTACCGGCTTCTCGGACAGGCCGAGCGACAGCCAATGCGCGCGCATCTGCTCGCAGGTGTAGTGGTTGAGCAGGTCGTCTGCCGGCGGGGGAGGCGTCTGCGAGGACGAGCTGGCTTTTTTGCCCATGTAGAGCAGGTGATAGCAGGCGCTGACGGTGCTCTGCGTAAGGTCCCAACCCAGGGCCTCCCACATGGCTGTCTGAGCGATGCAGTAGAAATAGATGTTGTCCTGACCGATGAACTGGTAGATCTGTGCGTCGTCCGAGCACCACCAGTCGCGCCAGTCGAGCGAGCTGTGCTGGTAGGTGGGCGCGGGGACCTGCGTGGAGTCGGCAGCGGGCTCGCCCATGAGGGCGGCATCCTGGGCGGCGACACCCTCGGTCACGCCGGCGGCCTTGGCATCGCGCGCGAGCACGGTACGCGTATAGCTGATGGGCGCCCACAGGCTCTCGGGCCAGCACCAGCAGGTGACGTCGGAGACGCCATCGACCTCGGGCACCGGAACGCCCCAGCCGATGTTACCGGTGATGCGGAAGGGCACGAGCGCCTTGCCGCTGCGGAAGCGCACGCCGCCGTTGGCGAGCACCGCGTGGGCGTCGTCGCGCTCCTTCCAGCTGGGGAAGGTGACGGTAAAGCTGCTCTTGTTGCCCTCGGGCTCCAGCACGGTGTGCTCGGGAAGCTGATCCTCGACGGCATCGAAGGCCTCGCGGAACTTGTTCTGGATATAGAGCTGAGCCGGCAGCAGCCACTCCTCCATAGTCTTGGAGACCACGGAACGAACCTGCGGGTTCTGGGCGAGCTTGGCGGTATAGGTCTTCATAAAGTCGAGGTAGGCCGGCAGGTCGAAGTAGAGGTTGTCTACCGGGCGCAGCTCGGGCACCTCGCCGGTGAGCTGGCTTTTGGGCGCGATGAGCTCCTCGGGCTCAAACTGGTGACCCAGGTCGCACTCGTCGGCATAAGCCTTCTCGGACTTGCAGCCCTGGATGGGGCAGCGGCCGATTACCTGACGGCCGTTGAGGAACGTTCCGGCCTTGGCATCGTAGAACTGCAGCGTGGAGCGCTTGGAGATGGTGCCCTGCTCGTGCAGGCGCTTGATAATCTCGGCGGTCACCTCGTTGTGAATCTGCGCAGCCGGCTCAAGGCCCGAGCCGCCGTAGATATCGCAGCTGATGTTGTAGTTGTTGAGGGTCGCGGCCTGGCGGGAGTGATTGGACTCGACATACTCGGCGATGGACTTGTCGTAGCCCTCGTTCTCCTTGAGCTTGCGGTAGCTCTCCATGATGGGCGAGCCATAGCAGTCGGTGCCCGAGGTGAAGATGACGTTCTCGCGGCCCAGACGGTCGCGCAGGAAGCGGGCGAAGAAGTCGGCCGGGACAAAGACGCCACCGACGTGGCCAAAGTGAAGGCCCTTGTTGCCGTAGGGCTCGCCGGCGGTAACGATGGCGCGGCGAGGCCAGCTGGGACGGTCGTTCATGGAGTATTTGGATGCCATGGGACTCCTTCGCATATGGTGAGAGCGCAGCCGGGCGTGGGGCTCGGCGGCGCGGTGGTCAATTCGTGCATATCGTTCGACATTATCGCACATGCAGACGGGTACGTGGCAGGGGCGCTATCCTAAGATGCTATGAATGAGATTTCCGACATACATGCGTTTGAGGACGAGGATTTTCTGCACGCTTGCTTCGTGTGGGGGATGGCCGTGCTCGGCGCATTTGCCGTGTGCTTGGTGCCGGTGTTTATGCTGCTGGGCGGGCCTGCGGACTTGGATGCGGCTGACGCGGGCGGCTGGACCACGGTCTTGGGCTGGATAGTCGGCTTGGCTGCGGTTTCGGCGGCGTCATTTGCCGTGCACGAGCTGGTGCACGGTGTGTTTTTTAAGCTGCTGGCGCCTGCGGGCGCGAAGGTGACCTTTGGGGCGAATCGCGAGACAGCGATGATCTATGCCTGCGCCGAAGGCGTTGTGTATTCTCGCCGGCGGTACGTGGCGGTTTGCCTGGCGCCGACGGTTGTTGTGACGGCAACGCTTGCCCTGGGGTTTGCGTTTTCGGGCTATCCGCTGCTGTGCTATCTGGCGGCCGGCTTGCATTTGTCAGGCTGTGTGGGCGACTGGTATTACGTGCGGACCATTTTGCGCGACCGCCGCATTGTCGCCTGCGAGGATACGTCCTTTGGCGTGCGCTTTTTTGGGTGAGGAGTTGTCGATGAAGTCGTTGTTGCTGCATGCTTGCTGTGCACCATGCTCGCTTGAGCCGGTTCGCCTGCTGCGCGAGGAGGGGTTTGAGCCCACGATTTGCTGGACCAACCCCAATATTCAACCGCGCGATGAATGGCAGCGCCGCTTGGACGAGCTGCGCCGGTGGTGTGCCGATGGCGACATCGAGCTCATCGAGGCAGGGGAGGACCGCGATCGCTGGGAGACCAGCGTGGCACCGCTGGGCGCCGATCGGCCTCGTCGCTGTCGCGCGTGCTATGCCTTGCGCTTGACCGAGGCGTGCCGTGTGGCCCAGGAGCGCGGGTTTGAGTTTGTGGGCACGACGCTCGCCGTCTCGCCGTATCAGCTGTTCGACACCTGCAATGATGTGCTTGAGCGCTTGGCGGCGGCACATGGGCTCACCCCGGTGATTCGCGATTTTCGCCCGTATTACCCCGAGGCGACACGCCGTTCGCGCGAGCTGGGCATGTATCGGCAGAACTACTGCGGCTGCCGTTTCTCGGCCGTCGAGGCGGCCATGGACCGCGCCCGCATCCGCGACGAGCGCAAAGCCGCCAAAAAGTAGTTCATTTGGGACGTCAGCCTGCTAGGATGTAGAGCGGACTTTAGCTATATAAGGAGTATCCGACGTGTCTATGCGTACCGATGATTTTGACTACAACCTTCCCGAGGAACTGATTGCCCAAGCTCCTGCCGAGCCGCGCGACTCCTGCCGCCTGCTGGTGGTGGATCGCAAGGGCTCCCAGGCGGGAACGCCGCTGGAGCACGGCGGTACCGTTGAGCACCGCATCTTCCGCGACATCATCGACTATATCGAGCCGGGCGACGTGCTCGTCATCAACAAGACGCGCGTGATGCCGGCCCGCCTGATCGGTCGCAAGGCCGGCTCGGGCGGCGTGGTCGAGACGCTGCTGCTCAAGCGCCGCGAGGATGTGGATCCGCTGGGCCATGTCTGGGAGTGCCTGGTCAAGCCGGGTAAGCGCCTGAAGCCCGGTGCTCAGATTGAGTATCGTGCGGGCGGCGCCCATGCGCCCGAGGGCGCGTCCGTGGTGCTGACGGCCGCGGTCATCGACTTTGTCACCGATAGCCGCGGTGGCCGTCTGGTGCGCTTTGAGCCGGCCGGTTGCAATGCCGCCGGCGAGCCGCGCACGCTCGACGAGGCCATCCATGCCGCCGGTCACGTGCCGCTGCCGCCCTACATTACCGATTACGAGGGCGATCCCGAGAAGTACCAGACCGTCTACGCCATGAAGGAGGAGCACTCGGCTGCCGCTCCCACGGCGGGTCTGCACTTTACCCCCGAGCTTATGGCCGCTATCGAGGCCAAGGGTGCGAAGTTTGCCGCCGTCGAGCTCGAGGTGGGCATCGATACCTTCCGTCTGGTGGAGGAGGACGACCCCACGCAGCATGTGATGCACACCGAGCGCTATCACGTGTCGCAGGAAGTTGTCGACGCCGTGCATAAGGCCAAGGCCGAGGGTCATCGTGTGATCGCCGTCGGCACTACCGCGGTGCGCTCGCTCGAGAGCGCGTTTGACGCGGACGCGCCGGTGTCCGATCCGGCCGTGACGGCGCGCTATTTTGAAGGCCGCGAGGACGGGGCCGATACGCTTGGCCGCGGTGACATCGTGGTGCGCGAGAACGCCACGACGCAGCTTTACCTCATGCCCGGCTCGACCTATCACGTGGTCGACGCGCTGATCACGAACTTCCACGTGCCGCGCTCCACGCTCATGATGCTCGTAAGCGCGCTTGCCACCCGCGACCAGATCATGGATGCCTACGCCGCTGCCATCGAAGAACGTTATCGCTTCTTCAGCTTTGGCGACGCGATGCTCATTTTGTAGTTACGCGGTTCTACGAACCGCGTAACTGCTCGATGCTGCGCGGGCCGCATTTGGACAATCTGACGTTCAACTTCAAGGGCGCGACCAGAAGGTCAGCGCCCTTTCGTTTCACGTCACCTTGTCTCAAATGCGGCCCGCTCGCTCATATGACCCAATCCGCTGTCAAGAGCCACAATGGCCCCGCCGACCGCTTGCAATCGGTCGGCGGGGCCTGCCGTTGAACCCGTCCCGGTCCGCCCCCGGCATGTCGTCGACGCCTTCGGCTCAGTCTCATATCCGCGGATACCGCTCTGGCGGCCCGCAATCCTCTCCTTCGGCGGGGGTTCCCCAAGTCTGTCGACGCGAATGCGGCGACCGCCGCGCGCACAGCGAGAACGGGGGTATCCCCGAAGGCTGCCCGGCTCGCCGGGACGGGGGCTATGTCTATTCGCCGGCCTCCCGGCACATCATGCCGAGGGCCCACAGCCACCTCACGAGCTCGGCGGCGGTGGCGGCGTTCGCCTTCGCCTGGGGCATGCCCCTCTCGAGCATCTCCTCGCGTCGCCGGAGCAGGCGCTCGGACCCCTTCCTCCCGTGCATCCTTATCTCGAGCGGGACTCCGGAGCCCTTGGGCATCAGCTTGGGCTGGTGCCCGGCCTGGGCGTAGCGCCAGGACCCCTCGACCGCCAGCCTCCTGACGAGCGCGTTGCCGGCCCCGCTGATTCCGCCGAGTCGCACGGAGTCGGCGCTCGACCTCTGCTTCGGGGCGAGGCCGAAGTAGGCCGTCACCTGCCTGCCGGAGCGGAACCTCGAGAAGTCGCCGACCTCGGACGCGAAGGCGGCGGCGAGCACGAACCCGCACCCCTTGATGGACTGGAGCGCCTCGACCTCGGCCGAGAGGGGGCCCGCCGCGACAGCGGCCCTGTACTCGGCGAGGAGGGCCTCCCTTGCCTCGTCGGCCGCCTCGACCTCGTTCCTCAGCGCCGCCAGCGCCCGGATGCCGCCGTCGTCGGCGGGGCGTATGCCGTCGAGCCACCTGAGGAAGCCGTACGTCCAGTACTTCCGGGGGTTTCCCGCCGGCGTCGTGCCGCCGTAGACGTAGCCCCGGCGGGCGAGGAACGCCAGGAGCCGCTGCTTCGCCGCCGCGAGCCTGGCGGTCGCCGCGTCGTGGGCCCCGGCGAGGTCCCTGAGCCCCTCGATCTCGGGGGACGGCACCCATACCGGGGTGATGTCGTGCGACAGTATCGCCTTGGCCATCCTGGCCGCGTCGTTGCGGTCGTTCTTGGACGAGAGGTCGGCCGCCGACCTCGGGACCTTGGAGACGGCCGCGACGACGCAGTCGACGCCGAGGGCCGACAGCTCCCTCTGCGGCGCGAAGCCGAGGTAGCCGCTCTCGTAGGCGGCGAGCGACGGGCCCGGGAAGCCCGACATCCACTCCGCGACCTCGCCCCACGGGTTGCCGCGGAACCTCCTCGCCACGGCCTCGCCCGTCTCCGCGTCGAGCGCGCAGACGGTGGTGGACCTGAGGTGTACGTCCATTCCGAAGGCGGTAGAATATCTAGGCACGGGAGCCTCCCAACCTCGTTGCGGCGCGGCTGCGCCTCTGGCACTTCAACAACATTGTCGCAGCCCCGACCCGCGGTCACGAGCGGGGGCTCCTGTCGTTTCCGTGCCCTCGGATTGGGTCATAGTGTCTGTCGTTGCCAAAACATCGGCGTTGCCGTGGTTGTCGCTGTAGTCATTGGGTAGTCATTGGGTGTTCCTATAGTTTTGTCAACCGTCGGGGCTACTCCCGGTAGGGCACCCG
>UQUL01000009.1 GCA_900544235.1 uncultured Collinsella sp. | reverse complement strand
TCTACACTTCTAGCTTCGTCGGCAGCGTCAGATGTGTATAAGAGACAGGACGTGCTCGCTGCCGTGCTCGCCAAGCGTTATCGCGTCTGGGCCACGAAGGGCAATTTCAACAACCTGATCGGCATGCCGCTCACGGTGCTTTCCGCTCCGGCCGATACCGAGGTCCTGGTGCTCGAGATGGGCATGAACCATTTTCATGAGATTGAGCGCCTGTCCCAGTCTGCCAACCCCAATCTTGCCATCGTGAGCAAGATCGGAACCTCCCACATCGGTATCCTGGGCAGCCGCGAGAACATCGCCCGCGCCAAGTCCGAGATTGTCCAGGGCATGTGCGCCGCCGGCGACTTCTCGCCGTTGCTGGTTTTGGGCGGCGAGGACGACTTTACGCCGTTCATTCGCGACACGTTCGCCCAGCCTGCAGGTATTGACGTGATGCTGGCCGGTGTCTCGGACGACGACGAGGTCCGCGCGCGCGACATTCGCGTCGACGACGAGGGCCATCCGGTCTTTACGCTCGACTTTGGTCAGGGCGACACGGTCGATACCATGTTGGCCATTCCCGGTGTGCAGTCCGTGTCCAATGCCGTCAAGGCCGCCGCGGTCGCCTATCGTCTGGGCGTGACGCCCGAGCAGATCGATGCTGCCTTTAGGGGCCTTACGATTACCGGTCACCGTCAGGAGATCAAGCGCGCCAAGAGCGGAGCACGCATCATCGACGACTCCTATAACGCCAGTGCCGAGTCTATGGCTGCCGGCCTCGATTTGCTGTGCTCGCTCATCTGTGACGGTTCGCGCATGGCGATCTTGGGCGAGATGGGCGAGATGGGCGACGAGGCTCCCCGCATGCATGAGCTCGTGGGAGCCTATGCCGCCGCCAAGAAGCTCGACATGCTCGCGTGCGTTGGCGGCGAGCTGGCTCAGCTCATGGCCGATGCCGCACGTATGATGGGTATGGATGAGGACCGCATCCAGGTGTTCTCCGATTATCAGCAGGTGCTCGACCGCATGGGCGGCGCGCTTGAAAATCATGATGTTGTACTGGTCAAGGGTTCCCGTTTTGTTGAGCTCGACCGCTTTGTGGAAGGTGTGTGCTAGCCCATGTTCGGCAATCCCTCGTATCCTACGTATCAGGCCTTTTTGGGACTTGGCATCGCTGCCGCCATTGCGTTGCTGCTTATGCCGTGGTGGATCAAGCTGCTGAAGGTCGAGGGTATCGGCCAACAGGTCCGAGCCGACGGCCCCAAGCGTCATTTGATTAAACAGGGTACGCCGACCATGGGCGGCGTCATCATCCTTGTCGCGATCTCGCTGACCTGCCTGCTGATGGGCAAGCTCACCACCGAGCTCGTGCTCGTGCTGCTCGCCACGCTGGCGACCGGCGTGTTGGGCCTGATCGACGACCTGACCTCCGTTACGCATGGGCGCTCGCTCGGTCTGACGCCTCATGCCAAGATGATCGGTCTAACCATTATCTGTGTCACCTTTACGGTACTTGCCGTCAACTGGTGCGGCGTCGCCCCCGAGATTCGTTTTCCCGGCGGCCTGACGATTGACCTCGGTGTTCTTTCGACCACTATCTGCGGCCTTTCGTTCCCGTGGCTTTACATTGTCTTTTGCTGGCTGATGATCGCCGGTCTTTCTAATGCCGTGAACCTGACTGATGGCCTTGACGGTCTTGCTGGTGGCACCTCCATGATTGCCATGCTCGCCATGGCTGCCATGGCGTTTTTGCACGGAGACGTGAACCTGTCCATCTTCTGCACCGCGTGTGCCGGTGCCTGCTTGGGCTTTCTGTGGTTCAACTGCTATCCGGCGAGCATCTTTATGGGCGATACCGGCTCGCTTGCCCTGGGCGCCGCGTTTGCCTGCACGTCCATCATGACCAACACCGAGGTCGTTTCCCTCATCATCGGCGGCCTGTTTATCGTTGAGACCCTGTCGGTCATGATTCAGGTTGTCTACTTCCACTTTACGCACAAGCGCGTCTTCCTTATGGCGCCCATCCATCATCATTTCGAAAAGAAGGGCTGGGCCGAGACCAAGGTCGTCATCCGTTTTTGGATTATCGCTGCGGCCTTTGGTGCCGTTGGCCTTGCCCTGTTCTTCCAGTTGGGATAGTGGTCTTTCATGCCTCTTGCTGATGTCTTTAGCCTGCTCGTTTTGGGTCAGGGCAAATCCGGTCTCGATGTCGCCCGCTGGGCGCTGGCACATCCCGAGCGCGTAAGCGCCGTTACCGTGTATGGCGGCGGCACCTCTGAGCCCAATGACGCCACGCGTGCGCTCGAGGCTGCTGGTGCGTCGTTTGTCTATGGGACCGAACAGGTCGAGGGCGCCTATGACGTATGCGTGACGTGCCCGGGCATCTCGGAGTTCTCGGGCTTCTTTAAGGCCGGGCGCGAGCATGCCGCCCAGATTATGGGTGAGCCCGAGTTTGCCTATCGCCTGTCGCCCGATAACTGGATTGCCATCACGGGCACCAACGGCAAGACGACCACCACGTCGCTGACTGATTATCTGCTTAAGGCTGCCGGCGAGGCCAGCGTTGCTGTCGGCAACATCGGCGAGCCGCCGGTCAACGAGATTGACGGCCGAGCCCACAACGAGTGGTTTGTGGCTGAGCTCTCGAGCTATCAGATTGCTACGACAACCGAGCTCCACCCCCGCGTGGCGGTGCTGCTCAACATCACTCCCGACCACTTGGGCTGGCATAAGAGCCATAAGAACTATGCACTTGCCAAGATCAAACTGTTTGACAATATGGTCGATGACGATCTGGCGGTTGTCGACGTCGAAGACGCCGGCATTCACGAGTTCGATGAGTACATCTACACGCCGGGTCGTCGCATCTGCAAGGTTGCCTTTGACGAGCCTGAGGGCGAGGATGCCGCCTTTGTGCGCGATGGCAAGATGATCGTGCGTCTGAAGGGTGTCGAGACCCCGCTCATCGCTACATCCGAGCTCAAGATCTCGGGCCATCACAATGTTATCAATGCCCTGTGCGCTGCCACGGCTGCCTTGGCGGTCGGTGCCGATGTCGATAGTGTCTGCCGCGGTCTTGCCTCGTTCCAGCCGCTCGAGCACCGCGTGGAGCCGTGTGGCGAGATTGACGGCGTGCGCTACGTCAACGATTCCAAGGCGACCAACACCGATGCGGTCGAGAAGGCACTGACGGCATTTCCCGATGACGACGTGATCTTGCTGCTCGGCGGCCACGATAAGGGCACGCCGCTCACGGACTTCGCGCGCGTCGTTATGGACAACGTGCGCTCGGTCGTCTGCTTTGGCGATGCGCGCGAGCGCTTCACCGCCGCTATGGACGAGGCCGATGTCGATGGCGATGTGGATATCGCCCAGGCGGATGACCTGCGCGATGCCGTGGACGTTGCCCGTTCGCTTTCGAGCCGTGGTGACGTGATCTTACTTTCTCCTGCCTGCTCTTCGTTCGATGAGTTCTCGGGCTATGAGGAGCGCGGCCGCGTGTTTAAGGACTACGTGGCTCAGCTTGCCGCTACAGCGAAATCACAAATGGAATAGGGGTTGCGGTGAGAGAGGAGAGCCCCCGACAAGGTATGAGGAGGCCCGACTCGGACCGTGCTTCCTCACGTCGCACCACACCGCGTTCCAGCCGCGGCGGGCAGTCGTTTAGCGAACGCTATATTGCCGGCGTTCCCGCCCGTATCATGCGCCCCCGTTTGATATTCATGGCCTGCTTGTTTACCTTGGTATGCTTTGGCCTGCTGATGGTGTACTCGGCGTCTTCGGTCGAGGCGCTGCACGAGAATGGCTCGGCGACGTTTTTTCTGGGTCGACAGGCCGCGTTTGCCGTGGTCGGTGTTCTGGCGCTGATTGCCATCGTGCGCGTTTTGCCGGACAGCTGGTTTGGGGAGGATGTGCTCAGGATCTTCCTCATAGGTATGATAGGGCTACTGTTTTTGGTGTTCTTGGTGGGCAGCGGCAGCCGTGGCGCCACGCGCTGGCTCAACATCGCCGGCATTCAGTTCCAGCCTTCCGAGTTTTTAAAGCCATTTGCCATTGCGTATTCGGCCATCATGCTTGACCGCTTCTTTTCGCCCGGTGGCAACATCAACGAATTCCTTCGCAAGATGGGCATCTACCTGGGCATTTCGCTCTTTCTGATCTTTATCCAGCCCGATTTCGGTACTGTCCTGATCATCCTGTTGACCCTCATGTGCATGGCGTTGTTTGCGGGTCTCGACCCCAGATTTATCATCGGCGTGATAATCTTCGGTATTCTCGTGATCGTGATTGCGCTTGTCGCAGAGCCGTACCGTATGGTGCGTATTCAGGTTGCCTTGAACCCTTGGGCCGACGAGTATGGTGATGGCTATCAGGCCACGCTTGCCATCATGGCCTTTGCTTCGGGCGGTCTGTTCGGCCGTGGCATCGGCAACTCAACCATGAAGTACTCGTATCTGCCCGAGGCGCACAATGACTACATCTTGGCCATCATTGGCGAGGAAGTCGGTTTTGTCGGAACCGTGCTGTTCTTCTTGGTGTTTGCGATGCTGATCTACTCGGCGTTTCGCATTGCCGAGCAGGCGACCGATCGTCGGGGCGCGCTCATGGCGTCTGGCTCCGCGGTCATTCTCGCGGTGCAATTTCTGATTAACGCGCTGGGCATCCTCAACGTGTTTCCCATGACGGGCAAACCGTTGCCGTTTATTAGCTACGGCGGTTCGTCGATTATCGTGTCGCTTATGCTTGCCGGGTTGATCCTGCGCGTTTCGTACGAGAGCGCCCGCCGCGATGAGTATGATCGCCGCCGTGAGAGCTTTGCCGTTATGGATGAGAGCACCGCCGGCGTGGCCCATGTGCGCGGTGAACGACCTTCGCGTAGCGGCTTTACCGTTCTGGATGGCTCTGCGACCGAGCCGGCAGCCCGCCCGCGTCAGCGAACGGCTCCGCAAGGCCGTCCGCAGCGCCCCAGCCCTCGCAACGCGGGCGGCGGATATAATCGAATCGATTTGAACTCGGACCCGTCGGCGCGTCTGCGTACCGACGACCAGGGACCGCGTGTACGAAGGGACTACCATGACCGATAAAATGACCGTTGCTATTGCAGCCGGCGGCACGGCAGGACACATCAACCCCGCGCTCGCCTTGGCCGAGGAGCTGCGTGACCGTGGCCACCACGTTGTGTTCGTGGGCCAGTCGCGCAAGCTCGAGGGTCGTCTGGTTCCCGAGGCTGGGTTTGATTTTGTGCCCATTACGGTCACGGGCTTCGACCGCTCCCGTCCTTGGACGGCGCTCACCTCGCTGTGGCGTGTCAACAAGGCCAAGCGTGCGCTCGCCAGTCATTTCTCAAAGGTCGGCAAGCCCGATGCCGCCATTGGTTTTGGTGCCTATGTCGAGGTTCCGCTGCTGGGGTGGTGCAAGGGCGCGGGCGTTCCGTATCTGCTGCATGAGCAGAACTCTGTTCCGGGCCTGGCAAACAAGATGATGAACTCCCACGCCGCCCGCGTGTGCATCTCGGTGCCGGCAGCGCGTTCGGTCTTTGAGCGCGAAGGTGACCCTGACCACGTGCTCATGACCGGCAACCCCGTACGTCGCTCGGTGATCGAGGGCGATCGCGCTCGCGGCCGCAAGGCACTTGGCGTTCCCGAGGACGCTACGCTGCTGCTCGTCTTTGGCGGTTCACTTGGCGCCCAGCACCTCAACGAGCGCGTGGCTTCGCTCAAAAACGAGCTGCTTTCGCGCAAGAACCTCTATGTGTTGCATTCGACGGGTGCCGACGGCTTTGAGGAGACCGAGCGCGCTTTGGCGCTGACGCCCGAGGAGGCGAAGCGTTACCGCGTCCAGCCTTACATCGACAACATGGGCGATATGCTGGCTGCTGCCGATTTGGTGCTCTCGCGTTCGGGCGCATCGAGCGTGGCCGAGATCGCTGCGCTCGCCGTGCCCTCGGTGCTCGTGCCGTACCCGCACGCCACGGCCGATCACCAAACCACCAATGCCCGTTATCTGGTCGACGCCGGGGCCGGCGTGCTCTGCGCCGATGCCGATATCGACGGTTCTGCCTTTGCCGATGAGCTGCTGCACCTGGTCGATGACGCGGCGGCGCGCGACGCCATGCGTCAGGCGGCGCGTGGTCTGGCTCAGGATAGGGCCGCCGCTCTTCTGGCGGATGCGGTAGAGGGTTTGCGTTAGTTAGACGGGATATCGTCGGTCGCCCTCGCGCTGATGCGGTTGGTGCGGTACAGTTAACGGGTTACAGGCAGTGTTTACGCAAGGAGTACACGAGCACATGGCTGATTCCCAGACTGCAACCTCCGCGCCCGAGTTTAAGAGCGCCCACTTTATCGGTATCGGCGGCGCCGGCATGAGCGGCATCGCCCTCGTTCTGCACGAGCGCGGTTTTGCCGTTACCGGCTCCGACCTTAAGACGTCACGTTATATCCGCCAGCTTACCCGCGCTGGTGTGAAGGTGCATGTGGGCCATGAGGCCGCCACGATCGACGAGGTCAAGCCCGACGTGGTTGTTGTCTCTACCGCTATTCCGGAGTCCAACCCTGAACTCGTGCGCGCTCGCGAGCTTGGTATTCCCGTGTGGCCCCGTGCCAAGATGCTCTCTGCTTTGGGCCACGGCTACACCACCGTCGCTGTTGCCGGCACGCATGGCAAGACCACCACGTCTTCGATGTGCGCCACCATGCTCGACCGCATGGGCCTGGATCCGAGCTTCTTGATCGGCGGCATTGTCGAGGGCTATGACACGAACGGCAAGAACGGCTCGGGCGACTACTTTGTCGCCGAGGCCGACGAGTCCGACAGCTCCTTCCTGTTCCTGAACCCCAACGTGGTCATTGTGACCAACGTCGAGGCCGACCACCTCGATCACTACTCGGGTATCGAGGAGATCGAGGCAACTTTCGCCAAATTCATGAGCCTGGTGGGCGAGGACGGCACCGTCATCGTCTGCGGTGAGGACCCGCATCTGGTCGAGCTCGCCAAGTCGACGGGCCGTCACGTGCTTTCCTACGGCTTTGCCGAGAGCAACGACATCGTCTGCATGCACCCGGATGTCAAGGGCATCCAGAGTGACTTTATCGTTCGCTTTGAGGACGGCACTGAGCATGCTGTGGAGATCAAGAGCAATCCCGGTCGCCACAACATGCTCAACGCCACGGCGGTGCTCACCGTCGCCCATGTCCTGGGCCTTGACATCGACTCCGCCGCCAAGGCGCTCTCGAGCTTTGAGGGCGTCCGCCGTCGCTTTACCCACGTGGGCGATATCGATGGCATCACCGTGGTCGATGATTACGGCCATCACCCCACCGAGATCAAGGCGACGCTTGCTGCCGCTTCGTCGCTGGGCTACAAGCATGTCGACGTCGTGTTCCAGCCGCACCGCTATTCGCGCCTGCAGGCCCTGTGCGACGACTTTGCCGATGCATTTGCCAATGCCGATAAACTGCTGTTGATTGATGTGTTCTCGGCTGGCGAGATGCCCATTCCGGGTGTCACCTCTAAGATGCTCGCCGATACCGTGCGCGCCAAGCATCCTGGCAAGGAGGTCGTGTACTGCTCCAGCCGTCTTGAGCTTAATCAGGAGCTCGAGCAGATGGTGGGCGAGGGCGACCTGCTGCTCACTATGGGTGCTGGTGACGTTACGACCGTCGGTCCCGAGTTCATTGAGTATCTGACTGCCAAGAAAGACGCTTAAGTCTAATGGGTCTGTTTAACGCCGTCATGGCGCTCTCGGGCATGATCGACACGGATGTGATCGAGGACGAGCGCCTTGCGCGTCATACGAGCTATCGTATCGGCGGCAAGGCCGACCTCTTTGTGACGTGCCATAGCTATCATGCCCTCCGTCGTGCCGTGGCGGTGCTCGATCGCGAGCAGGTGCCGTGGGTCATCATCGGCAAGGGCTCCAATCTGCTGGTTGCCGATGGCGGTTATCGCGGTGCCGTCATTTCGCTCGGACGTGAGTTTCAGCGCACGGTTGTTGCCGATGACGGTTGTACGCTGACGGTCGGTGCGGGCGTGATGTTTGCGCGCCTGGTCAACGATGCCCTGTCGCGTAGCCTCTCGGGCCTTGAGTTTGCCGTTGGCATCCCTGGTTCGGTCGGCGGTGCGATATCTATGAATGCCGGCACACGGACCGAGTGGATTGGCTCGCTGGTTGAGGATGTCGTAACGTTTGACCCGGCATCCGGTATCAAGCATTATGCGGGGTCCGAGATCACTTGGGGCTACCGCGAATGTAGCCTTCCCCGCAATGAGATCATCCTCGAGTGCGTGCTCAAGCTTAAACCGGCGCCCAAGGCCGACATTCGCGAGCGCATGGAGCGGTACCTTACGAGGCGCAAGCGTACACAGCCCATGGGTCGCGCATCCTGCGGGTCGGTCTTTCGCAATCCGCCCGATGCGAGCGTGGGCAAGCTTATCGAGGATTGTGGATTAAAGGGTTTTTCGATTGGCGGCGCGGAAGTTTCGCCCGTTCACGCTAATTTTATCGTTAATAACGGAACTGCCTCGGCCGATGACGTTGCCGCGGTTATCAGACATGTGCACGGAAAGGTGAGGGAGGCGTATGGCATCGAGCTCAGACCGGAAGTTAAATTCCTCGGCTTCTAGAGCATCGAAACCCACCTTCCGCCGCGCCGGAGGGCGTTCCGGCGCGCCTGCCAAACCTCAACGCAATACCGTCGCGCACTCTAAGTCTGTCGGGCATGCTCGACAGACCAGTCGTCCGGTTGTCGGCTCGCAGCTCGGTAATCGTCCGGCCGCAAAAAAGTCCTCGCGTCCCTCGGTGACGTCAAAGCCTGTTATGGGCGCCAAACCTGCCCGTCCCATGGCAACTCCTAAGCCCTCGACGGGAACTAAGGCGGCGCGTCCGGGTCGCACGCTGGGCGCATCGAAACCGCGCTCGCTGACATCGGTGCCGGCTACCGCCAAGAAGCCTTCGGGTAAAAAAGGCGTCAACCCGTTGTCTTCACTTGGGGCGATGGCAAATAAAACGTCAGACGCCGCTTCTCTCGTTACAGGCAAAGGCAAAATCGTGGGCGGCGTTCTGGCCGTCTTGGCCGTGCTCGTCGTCGTTGCCGTCGTGGTGATCAACTCTGGATTGTTTACCGCCACTGATATTCAGATTCAAGGCAGCGAGCATGTGACGAAGCACGATGCTATCCAGCTGATCGATTTGCCCGAGGGAACGTCGCTTTTTAACGTCGATCCTGACCAGATTACCGAGGACCTCAAGCAGAACCCGTGGGTGTCGGGCGTGGATGTCCAGCGTCAGTTCCCGCATACGCTCATCATTACGCCGATGGAGCGCAAGGTCATCGCAATTGCCTATATCAGCTCCGATGACCTTGCCTGGGCCATCGGGGATGATGACACCTGGATCGCCCCGCTGTCGACGTCGGTCGAAGTGGATGACCAGGGCAACGTCATCACGACGGGGCAGGGCTCAAATACCCTGACCGGCATTGATGCCGCGCTGGCGCTCGCTAAGCACTATGGCGCGGTGTTGTTGACTGATGTCTCGGCGGATGTCGCTCCGGTTTCCGGCCAGGCGGTGAGCTCCAAGGCCGTTAAGGCTGGCTTGGATTATGTGCGTGGTTTTTCGAGCGAGTTCTTGGGACAAGTCAAGGATATTTCCACGCCTTCGGTCGAAGCCATCTCGGCAAACCTCAATAACGGCATTGAGGTGTCGCTGGGTGATTCGAACGATATCGTCAAGAAGGAGCGCGTAGTCACCAAGCTGCTTTCGCAGGTAGAGGGCGTAACGTATATCAATGTGCGCTCTCCGGGTAACTATACATTTAGGAACGCGCCGACCTCGTAGCGTCTTCTGGCCTTTGTTGACGGGGTATACCGCGCCGTTTATCTGGTTTGTTTGGTTTTCACCGTCAATTATTTGACTGATACGTTCATAATGTGCAAACATAATACGGTTTACCTTTGCATTTACTTTCAACTTGAAGGTTAATGTGCGCAGGGGTCAACCCATGCTATGGCTATAACCTTTGTTCGGAGGACCGACATGCACGAGACAGAGATCAACAACTACCTTGCCGTCATTAAGGTGGTCGGCGTCGGCGGCGGCGGTACCAACGCGGTCAATCGAATGATCGAAGAGGGCATCCGCGGCGTCGAGTTTGTTGCCATCAACACCGATGCTCAGGCACTCGCGATCTCTGATGCCGATATCAAGGTGCACATCGGCACCGACCTGACCCGCGGCCTGGGCGCTGGCGCCAACCCTGAGGTCGGCCGTAAGGCTGCCGATGAATCCCGTGACGACATCGCCGAGGCGCTCGCTGGTGCCGACATGGTGTTCATCACCTGCGGCGAGGGCGGTGGCACCGGTACCGGCGCTGCTCCCATCGTTGCCGATATCGCGATGAACGAGGTCGGCGCGCTGACCGTCGCCGTCGTGACCAAGCCCTTTACCTTTGAGGGTCGCAAGCGCAAGAAGAGCGCCGAAGAAGGCATTAAGACGCTTTCCGACTGCGTCGACACCATGATCGTTATCCCTAACGACAAGCTGCTCGACATCGCCGAGAAGAAGACCACCATGCTCGAGGCCTTCGCTATTGCCGATGGCGTCCTTTCCCAGGGTACCCAGGGCATCACCGACCTCATCACCGTCCCGGGCATCATCAACCTGGACTTCGCCGATGTTAAGACCATCATGAAGCAGGCCGGCACCGCCATGATGGGTATCGGTACCGCTTCTGGGGACACTCGTGCCGTCGACGCCGCCCAGCAGGCTATTTCCAGCCCGCTGCTCGAGAGCTCTATCGATGGTGCTACGCGCGTCCTGCTCTCCATCGCCGGTTCCAAGGACCTGGGCATCCAAGAGATCAGCGATGCTGCCGACGTTGTCGCCAACGCCGTCGATCCCGAGGCCAACATCATCTTTGGTACCGTTGTCGACGAGTCCCTGGGCGATCAGGTACGCATCACCGTTATCGCTACGGGCTTCTCCGACTCTAACGTCAACCGTCAGGACGAGCTCTTCGCTGCTCAGCAGTCCCAGAGCAAGGCCGCTGCTTCTTCCGAGCCGCAGCGCACCGCTCCGGCTGCCAGCCCCGCTCAGGCTGCCCCGACCCGCAATGTCGGTGGTACCGAGCTCCCCAACTTTGGTAACGATCAGTTCGAGCTTCCCGATTTCCTTAAGCGCGGCAGCTTCTAGTTCGTTTTTCTCAACGACCTGTATGGGGTGCGTCCGATTGGGCGCACCCCTTTTTTGTTGTGTTTCGTCTTTGTAAACGAAAGCCTCCAATCTCCTTACGTTCCCTTTACGTTTGCTCCTTACCGCTGCGGGTATCCTTTTTGATGAAGTGTGCAGCCGTATGACACGGACTGCTGCGGCGTCGCCGCAATACTTGTGTTATTAGGAGGCTTTAGTATGGCAGCACGTGCGGACAACGTTTCGCGTGTCGACCATGATGGAGTTACGTTGGTGGAGGGCGCAACGACCGATGTTCGTTTTGCCTTTACCGAGCGCACCGGTGGCGTTTCCGAAGATGCGTACTCCTCGCTCAACTTGGGCTCGCATGTAGGCGATGACCCCTTTGCTGTTCAAGAAAATCGTCGTCGCGCGCTCGAGGCCATGGGTGCCTCTGAGTGCGAGCACAATCTACTCGTTCCCAATCAGGTGCACGGCGATCATATCGTTACGGTGACCTCGAGTGGTGCCGACGATCTCGAGGATATCCGCGAGCAGATTGCCGAGGGCTGCGATGCCATCGTCTGCACGGCGCGTGAGGTACCCGTGATGCTTTGCTTTGCCGATTGCGTTCCCGTGGTGCTGGTGGCTCCCGGCGGCTTTGCCGTGGTGCATTCTGGCTGGAAGGGCACGATTGCGCGCATTTCCGCCAAGGCGTGCCAGGCGCTTTGCGATGCCGCTGGCTGCGACGCGAGTGACGTCTCCGCTTATATTGGCCCTCATATCTTGGGTGACGAATACGAGGTATCCCAGGAGCTCATGGATCGCTTTGCCGCCGAGTTTTCCTGCATCGATGCGAGAGCCTCTCGCATGCTCGACCTTTCTGCCGCAATTCGCGAGGCGCTGCTGGACGCTGGCGTCGATACGGACAATATCGTAGACACGCAGCTCTCCACCGTGCGTCAGAACGACCGCTTTTACTCCTACCGTAACGAGGGTGGCACCTGTGGGCGCCATGCCGCGATCGGTGTGATGCTATGAGAAGGATCGCATCGGTCCTGAGCGCGGCAGTGCTTACGCTCACGCTGTGTGCTTGCTCTTCGGGATCTTCCACATCTTCTATTACCGTTGCCGGCTCGACCACCTGCCTTCCCATTGCCGAGATTGCAGCCGAGGGCTTTAAGGAAGAGGCCGGCATTGACGTGCTCGTCTCCGGCCTTGGCTCCTCTGCGGGTATCGAGGCCGTCAGCAACGGCACGGCCGACATCGCCAGCTCCTCTCGTGGCCTCAATGCCGACGAGCAGGATTTGGGCCTGACCCCGATCGTAATCGCGCACGACGGCATCGCAGTCATCGTGAACGACGACAACCCGGTCGACAACCTCTCGACCGAGCAGCTCCGCGATATTTACGCTGGCAAGATCACCAACTGGAAAGAAGTCGGCGGAGAGGATCTGAAGATTCAAGTTATCAACCGCGATGAGGCTTCCGGTACGCGCGAGGCCTTCCGCACCATCGTGATGGACGGCACGCCGTTCGATCGTCGCTCGGCCGTTCTTTCGGGTACGGGCCAGGTGCGCGATGTCGTGTCCCGCTCGCGTGGCGCCATTGGCTACATCTCGCTGGGTTTTGTCGATAGCCTCAACGCTGAGACCTCGGTTAAGGCCGTTTCGGTCAACCATGTCGAGGCATCCGAGAAGACAGTCGCAAGCGGCGGGTATCCCATCTCGCGCGACCTTTACTTCTTTGTGAAGGGCATGCCTTCGCAGCAGGCGCAGGACTACATTGACTATGTAACGTCCGAGAAGATGGACAAGCAGATTCGCGAGGCGGGCTTTATTCCCGTCACCAACGACGGAAAGGGGAGTGAGTAGCGTGGAAGCACAGGAAACCCCCCAGATTGAGCAGGAGACTCAGGCGCCCAAAAAGCGTGAGTTGGCGTTGGTATCGCGCAGCACCTATCTTAAGGAGAAGGCGCTGCAGTGGATCTTCTTTGCCTGCGCGTTCTTGGCGGTCGTTACCGTCATCCTGATTTTTGTCTTTACCACGTACTCGGCGCTGCCGGTCTTTACCGACATCGGTCTGGTTGACTTCCTTAGTTTTAGGTGGGCGCCCTCTGAGGGTCACTACGGCATCATGTCGCTGCTGGCGGGCTCTGGTCTGGTGACGGTCGGTGCGCTCGCCATGGGTGTGCCCCTGGGTGTGGGCACGGCCGTGTATCTGGTCGAGATCGCCAGCAAGCGCGTGCGCAAGCTCATCAGCCCCGCCGTCGACCTGTTGGCAGGCATTCCCTCCATCATCTACGGCTTCTTTGGCATGGTCATCATCCGCCCGTTTATCGCACAGCTGACCGGTGGCCTTGGCTTTGGCGCGCTGACGGCTTGGTTTGTGCTTGCCATCATGATCGTTCCCACCATCACGACGCTTACCATCGATGCCCTCAATTCCATTCCCATGGGCATTCGCGAGGCGTCTTATGCCATGGGCGCCACCAAGTGGCAGACCATCTACAAGGTCGTGCTGCCTGCAGCCAAGCTGGGCATTGTCGATGCGATTGTCCTGGGCATGGGGCGTGCCATCGGCGAGACCATGGCCGTGCTCATGGTCGTGGGCAACGCCCCGGTCATTCCGGATAGCATCTCGAACCCCATCTCTACGCTCACGAGCCAGATCGCGCTCGACATGAGCTATTCCTCGGGCTTGCACCGCTCGGCGCTCTTTGGCATGGGCGTGGTCCTGTTTATCATCTCCGCCGCGCTGGTGGGCATTGTCCGTCTGATTTCCAAGAAGAAGAGGGGGTAGGCTATGTCCGATTCCGTTGACACGCCGGTCGATACGACCTCGTCGCGCGAGCGCATCAAGCGTGCCCTTTCCCATGGCAAGAAGGGCCGCATCAATAAGGACCTGTCCAACAAGATCATGCTCGGCGTGTTTCGCGCCGCGGCCTATATCACCACGCTGGTGCTGGTTGCCATCATCGCCTACGTGGTCATCAACGGTCTGCCGCATATCTCGCTCGACTTTATCTTTGGCTGGCCGCAGGGCGTAAACGCCGAGGGTGGCATCTGGCCCACGATTGTCTCGACCATCTACGTGACGGCGCTCGCCATGCTCATCTGCACGCCGGTTGCCGTCTTGGCTGCGGTCTATCTGGCCGAGTACGCCAAGCAGGGCAAGGTCGTCGACATCATTCGCTATGCTGCCGATGCCCTGGCCTCGGTGCCCTCCATCGTTATGGGCCTCTTTGGTTACGCCTTGTTTGTTGAGGCTATGGGTTTGGGTCTTTCGATGGTCTCGGCCGCCCTGGCGCTGGCGCTTCTGATGCTGCCCATCGTCATGCGCACCACCGAGGAGGCAATCCGCGCCGTTCCGCGCTATATCCGTTGGGGCGCATATGGCCTGGGCGCCACCAAGTGGCAGGTCGTCTCCAAGATCGTGCTTCCTTCTGCCTTTGGCCGCATCGCCACCGGCATCGTCCTTGCCATCGGCCGCGCCATCGGCGAGACCGCGGTGGTGCTCTACACCATGGGTCAGGCCATCAACCTGCCTATCTCTCCGCTCGATTCCGGTCGTCCCATGACCGTTCACCTCTATTTGCTAGCCAATGACGGCATCAACATGAACGCAGCCTACGGCACTGCGCTTTTGCTGATGGCGATTATTCTGGCCTTCAACCTGTTTGCGCGTTATCTGTCGCGCAAACGCCGCTAGTTAAGGAGTCCCATGTCCGTCTATCAGTCCGCTCCCACGCTGGAGCAAGCGGCCATCACGGCCAAGGATTTCAACTTTTGGTACGGTGACTTTCATGCGCTGACGGGGCTCGACCTCAACATCGCCAAAAACGCCATCACCTCGTTTATCGGTCCTTCGGGCTGCGGCAAATCGACGTTTTTGCGCTGCATCAACCGCATGAACGACCTTATCGAGGGCACTCGTGTCGAGGGCACCATGACGCTTGACGGCAACGATATCTATGCCGAGGGTGTCGACCCGGTCGACCTTCGCCGCCGCGTGGGCATGATTTTTCAGCAGCCCAACCCGTTTCCCAAATCCATCTACGAGAATGTCGCTTTTGGCCCTCGTCTGCAGGGCGTGACTAGCAAAAGCGACCTCGACGACATCGTGGAAGAATCGCTCAAGCGCGCCAACCTCTGGAAAGAGGTATCCAATCAGCTCAACAAGGATGGTTTGGCGCTCTCGGGCGGTCAGCAGCAGCGTCTGTGCATCGCGCGCGTGCTTGCGGTGCAGCCCGATGTCCTCCTGATGGACGAGCCCTGCTCCGCCATCGACCCCACGTCCGTCTCTAAGGTCGAGGATCTGATGGCCGAGCTGGCGCCCGAGATGACGATCATCATCGTCACGCATTCTATGCAGCAGGCGGCCCGTATTAGCGACTACACCGCATTTTTCTTGCAGGAAGTTGCCGGTGAGCCCGCCACGCTCATCGAGTATGGTCAAACCGACGCGATCTTCACCAGTCCGGTGGATTCGCGGACGGAAGACTATATCACCGGCCGCTTTGGCTGATCGGTGCGACTAGTCCCAAGCCGATCGGACCTGGTCCGGTGCGTATTCACTGTGCGGGCGGCATGACCGCACCCAACTGATTGGAGTGAACCATGCGCAAACTGTTTTCCCGTCAGCTCATCGAGGCCCGTCACGAGATGCTGAGCATCTACGAGGCCGTCGATCTTGCCCTTCATGACGCCGTGAAGGCCTATGTGACCGACGACCGCAAGCTCGCCACCAAGACCAAGAAGCGCACGCTTTCGATTGATGCTCGCTGCGCCAACTTGGAGGCCGTGTGCTACAACCTGATCGCTACGCAGTCGCCGGTCGCCTCCGACTTCCGTTTGTTGCAGACGATCATCTACGTCGACTTTAATCTGCAGCGCATGACCGATAAGGTGCGCCAGATCTGCCGCGCCACGCGTCACATGGTCAAGGCCGATATCTCGCTGCCCCAGGAGCTCGTCGGCACGGTAGAGGCCGAGGCCAATGCTGTTTACCAGGTGCTGGGCTCGTCGCTTTCCGCGCTCGTTACCAATGACATGTCCATCATCTGCAACCTGGCCGTCGAGGACGAGCCGGTGCATGCGGTGTACGAGAAGTTCTTCCGCACCTTTAACCGCATGGACACGGGCGATTTTATGGACGACGACAGCAACTATGACGACCTGCGCCGTGCCATCATGGTTTCGCGCTACCTCGATCGCATTGCCTCGATTTCCATCGATGCCGCCTGCCGTCTGACCTTCCTTTTGACCGGACAGCGTATGACTGCCGGCGATATCGCCCGTACGGATGAGGACGAGCTCGAGAGCATGCGCGTGCCTTCGGGCGAGGGCGTCATTATGAGGCCCGCCGTGGATGCACGCTTTGTTGCCAAGGTGCCCGCTAACGAGGTGAGCGAGGGTCTTCGCTACCTGTTGGATCATCTTGAGGACGAGGATGATGCCGAGGACGACGAGGAGTAGGGTACCCCGTTCGTTGAGAGATTGTAAATACCTAAGGGAGCGCGGCCTTGCGGATGCGGGGCTGCGCTCTTGCGTTAGCATGGGACTACTTGTTGTGCTGTTAGCGGAGGCGATTGGCAATGGATAACTATTTGAATGTAATGCGCGCTCGCCGCGAGCAGATACTCGAGCGTTTTTATGCGGCGCTCGATCGCGCTGGGAGGCCCCACGATGCCGCACGTCTGATTGCCGTGTCCAAGACCGTCGGCGTCAATGAGACCATCGCGGCCATCCAGGTGGGGTATCGCCATTTTGCCGAGAACCGCCCGCAAGAGCTCGTCCGCAAGCTCGCAGGCCTGGCGGAGCATCCGGAACTGCCCGAGGTGCGCTTCGACATGATTGGCAACCTTCAGACAAATAAGATTAACGCGGTGTTGGGCTCGGCCGAGCTGATTCATTCGGTGGGGTCGCTTCATTTGGCGCAGGCGATCTCGAGCCGCGCCATTCGCAAGATCGAAGTGGGCGAGCTCGCCGCCCCCCAGCAGGTGCTGATCGAGGTCAACGTGAGCGGCGAGGAGTCTAAGGGCGGCTTTTCGCCCGATGAGATTCGTGGCGCTGCCGGCGAGCTTGCGGAGCTTGAGGGAATTTGTGTGCAGGGCCTTATGACCATGGCCCCTCGGGGGAACAAGGATGTGGCGCGTCGCACCTTCGCCGGGCTGCGAGAGGTGAGGGATGAGCTGGAGGTGGCGCATCCCGATCTGAGGCTGCCCGAGCTTTCTTGTGGCATGAGCGAGGACTTTGAGCCTGCCCTTGAGGAGGGCTCTACGCTCGTTCGCCTGGGCAGGGTAGTATTTAGCCCGGAGTTTGCAGTAAAATAGGGCTCTGAAGTGCGCACTGGTCTACAGAGCGCCTGCACTAAACCGTGAGAGGACACAACCATGGGCTTCCTTGACGAGATTAAAAATAAGATGCACCTTGGCGGCCAGCAGGGTTACGACCAGGGCTATGGCCAGGATGACGACTACGGCTACGATGACGGCTACGACGATGGCTATCAGAACAACGGCTACAGCGGCGCCTCGGGTGAGGGCTTCTATACCCAGGACGAGCCGAGCAACGGCCTGCTGGGTCAGACGCGCCGCGGTGAGGCCGAGTCTGTCGCGGTGTACACGCGCTCCGGCCAGCTGGTCGGCGACGACTCCCGTCATGCAACGACGTACAATCCGCCGTCGCGTTCTCAGGATAGTGTCGCGGGCGGCTATCGTCCCGGCGCTTACGACACGCCGTCGAGCTATGCCGAGAGCGCTCGTGCTCGCGCCGCGGCACCTGCGCCCGCTCCTGCGCCGAGCGACGCTTCGGCCTATGCGAGCAACATCATCAACGCCACGCCGCAGCTGCCTGCCTATGTCCTGCGTCCCGAGAGCTATGACGATGTCGAGACCGTTGTCCGCCGCGTGCGCACCAAGCAGCCTGTTGCGCTGATTTTTGTTGGCGTTCGCACTGAGGTCGCCAAACGCGTCTTGGACTTTAGCTATGGCTTTGCCTGTGGTCTGGGCGCTACGGTTAAAGAGGTGGGCGATCGCGTGTTTATGGTGCTGCCCGCCGGCTGCGAGGTCAAGGATTCGGACCTCAAGAAGCTGCGCGCCGACGGCTACCTTAAGTAAACCCAAGACGAGGAGATTCTCATCAACATCTACACCATTGTCCAGCTGGTTAACACGCTGTTCAACTTCTACTCCACGCTCATCGTGGTCTATTGCTTCATGACGTGGATTCCCATGAAGCAGGGCGGCCTGCTGCAGGATATCGCCGCGGTGCTCGATAGCGTCTGCGGTCCTTGGCTCAACCTGTTTCGTCGGTTTATTCCGCCGATGGGCGGCGTTGATTTTTCGCCGGTCGTTGCAATTATTGCGTTGCAGTTGGTGCAGAGGCTGATTCTGCAGCTTCTTATAGGTATACTCGTATAGTACTGGCTCAGTAACTTACGTCGGGCGCCCGGCGCCGAGGCGATGATAAAGGAGAACTTGTTATGGCTATTACCCCTGCTGACATCCAGGCTCAGACTTTCTCTGAGGCCAAGCGCGGCTATGATCCCGCCGAGGTCGACGTCTTTTTGGAGACGCTGTCCTCCGAGGTTGACGCTATGCTTGCCAAGATTGTCGATCTTAAGGGTCGTCTGACTGCCACCGAGCAGCAGCTTGCTGACACGCAGGCTCAGCTTGCCCAGGCTCAGGACGCTGCCGCTCAAGCCGTTCCCGCCGCTCCCGTGGCCGCTCCCGCACCCGACTTCTCCGCCCAGGAGCGTCAGATCTCCGCTGCGCTGATCGCTGCCCAGCAGACCGCCGAGGGCATCGTCAATGACGCCAACGAGAACGCTGAGCGTATCCGCAACGAAGCCGACGCCAAGGCCCGCGAGGTCATCCGTCAGGCCCTGACCGAGAAGCAGGCCGAGCTCGAGGAGATCGACCGTCTGAAGGCTTCCCGTGAGGAGTTCAAGGCTGAGTACCTCAAGCTCATCCAGCACTTTATGGACGATGCCCAGAATTCCTTCCCCGCTGATCTTATGGCCTCCACGCCGGTCGGTTCTGCCGCTTCTCCTGCGGTGACCGTTCCCGCCGCCGAGCCGCTGCCTGTCGCTGATCCGGTTGTCCCCGTGGCTGACCCCTTCGCTCCGATCGACAACTTTGCCGCCGACGACCTGGACTAGCGCCAGAGCTACAATCTCGTGCCCTTAAGAGGAGCTCGCACCTGCGGGCTCCTTTTTATTAGATTTTTGGGACATGCCTTAATTCCTACCATTTATCAAATTAAAAATATCGTGCTCTTCGGAAGGCCTGCCAGGGACTTAATTTGCATGAGAGATAAGCCAATACATTTCACTGAAGGCGAAAGCTCTCACAATTATTGACCAATTTGGATATGTCCAAAATTTATATTACGTATACGGATAAAATCATATATAGGATCTCTCAAGTAACCTAAGTAACCGAACCGGGGCAGAAAGGTGTGCAAACAAGCCGCGACGAACAGCTTCTTCCGCATTTCCTTAGGCAAGCGAAAAGAGGGATGGCATGATGGCCAAGAGCTACGTAAAGATTGTAATTGTTGTTCTTGCAGTTGGTCTCGCAATGGCGCTATGTGCATCGTTTGCGACGTATAGGTCCGAGCAGTCGTTCATTGATGGCGCTGAAAATGGGTTTGGCATAGACGGGATGTATGCCAGCGATGATGCAATCAGGCCGTCTATGGCGATTCTTACGGGCGAAGATATGGAATGGCAAATCTGTAATGACGATGGCTCTTGTATGAGTGGTCGTTTGGCTGCAACAAGCGATCCGAATTCGTTTGATCTTATCGACAATGATGGAGCGGATTGCGGTTCTGTTCACCTGTCATATGCATCGCGAGATGGGATGGACGGCATTCTCTATGTCTCTCACAAGATTGGCGATTTCAAGATGCGCAGGACTAATCGCGTGCCGGCTTTTATCGAGGAATAATGGTGGCCGGGCTAGTCGCCCACGGCTCGGCCATGTATTCGTGAAAGCTGTTCCATTTGCATTCCAATGGGGAGGCGCGATCGCCCTTAGCGCGAAATAGCCGAGCTCTGCTCGCGATAGGGCAGAACTCGGCGAAGGGCGCGTGGTAAAAGGTAGATTTTAGGGCATGTGCCAAAAACTACTTGAGGAGGAAGTCAGAGAGGGGAATGGTACGGGCCTCGCGGTGCTCGGGGTCGGCGATGCGGTCGGCAGGATAGCCGCAGACGAGCATGTGATAGGGATAGACGCCCTCGGGCAGGTTGAATTGCTCACGGGCTAACTCGGGCTTAAAATGGCACACCCAGCACGTTCCCAGACCCTGCTCCTCGGCCTCCATCATCATCTGATCGCAAGCAATCGAGGTGTCGATAGCGCTGGAGTTCATCTGGTCATAGGGGCGCACCCAAGCGTCATCGGCAACGCTGCAAATGAGGAAGATGAGCGGAGCGCCAAAGATGGACCCATCACGAGCAAACCGAGGCTGACAAGCAGCTGCCTTCTCCAGAAGCTCAGGCGTATCCAACACCATCACACGGGTTGGATGATTATTACAAGCAGAAGGAGCAATACGCCCAGCCTCAACAATGGCATCCACCACAGCCTGCTCCACAGCCCGAGCCTCAAATTCACGACAAGAATACCGACCCCGAGCCAGATCCAAATACCCCATAACCAAACCCTCCAAAGTCAGCAAATCAATCCAAAGTAAACCAAAGGGTACCCAAAGCTACGCTCAGCCAAACGCTCAGTGCAGCCCCAAAGTATCCAATTGGGCATAAAAAGCCGTATCGGCCAGACTCCCCATCGCATTCTAACCATCAGCCAAAGTTCCCAATGGTGGTATGTAAGGCGAAGGGCCGGCACCTGTTTACTTTCGAACGACTCTGCCATGCAGCCGGAGTGAGAAAGCAAACAGGTGCCGGCCCTTCGCCGCCGGGACACGTGCCCCCAATTAACTGTTCTTCATGACAATCGAATCCACGACATCGGCCACATTCTCGCAGCAGTCGGCGCAGTACTCCAGGAAGGCGTAGACGTCACGCCAGGCGATGACCTCGAGCGGGTCCTTGCCGTTGACATGCAGGTTGCGCATGGCGTTGATGTAGAGATCGTCGGCCTCGGACTCGATGGTGTTGATCTGGATGACGAGCTCGCGCAGGGTCTTGGACTTGCGGTAGTTGGGCAGCTCGACCATCAGGTCCTTCATGGCGCGGCAGGCGTCGGTCACCTTGTGGGCGATGACGATGGCATCGGGGTGGATGCTCTGGATGTTGGTGAAGTAGACGCGTTGCACGACGCCCTCGATACGATCAAGCACGGTGTCGAGCGCGCAGCTCATCAGGTCCAGATCCTCGCGCTCAAGCGGGGTGATAAAGGCAGTGAGCAGGGCGTCTTCGAGCTCATGGTGCTTCTTGTCTGCCGCATGCTCAATCGCATGCATCTTATCGAGCATGTCGTGGATCTGCGCGGGATCAAAGTTCTCAAAAATCTTGGTGAGCAGCTCTGCGGACTGGACGGCGAGATCGGCGCAGGCGACGTAGTTGTCAAAGTAGAACGAATCGGGTTTCTTTGCCATGAGTGGGTCCTTTCGAGGCGAAGACGGGTTGGCGAGGTATTACGGTCCGGATGGACGCTCGGTTTGACTAGATGAACATCATGAACAGCTTGGCCATGACAAAGCTGATGAGTCCGCAGGCGGGGAAGGTGAAGAACCAGGTGAACATCATGTCCTTGACCACGCCGAAGTTGATGGCCGAAAGGCGCTTGACGGCGCCGACGCCCATGATGGCGCAGGTTTTGATGTGCGTGGAGGACACGGGGATGCCGGTAAGGGTGGCAAGTAGCAGGTTTGCGGCGCCCGCGAGGTCGGCAGAGAAGCCCTGGTACTTCTCGAGCTTAACCATGCTCTGGCCGACGGACTTGATGATGCGCTCGCCGCCCACGCTGGTGCCGATACCCATAGTGGCCGAGCACAGCAGCATAATCCAGATGGGGATGCCGGCGTCGCCGATGCTCGTCTGGCCGTTGGCGAAGGCCACGCCTAAAAAGAGCACGCCGATGAACTTCTGTCCATCCTGCGCGCCGTGCATAAAGCTCATGGCCGCAGCGCTCGCGATCTGAGCGTATTTAAAGAAGACGTTGGCGCGTCGCCTGTTGGCGGCGGCGAAAAGAATCGAGACGAGCTTGCACAGGACCCAGCCCATGACAAAGCCCAGGCCGATGGAGAGCGCCAGGCCATAGATGACCTTCATCCACTCGTGGACGTTGACGCTGCTCGCGCCACCGAGGGCGATAGCGGCGCCGGTCAGGCCGGCGATGAGGCTGTGGCTCTGCGAGGTAGGGATACCAAAACGCGATGCCGTGGCGCCGTAGACGACGATGGAGAACAGCGCCGCGCAGAGGCACGCGAGCGCCATGGTGCTGTTTCCGCCAAAGTCGACGATATGGGAGATGGTGTTGGCGACGCTGGCATTAAAATGCGTCATGATGAGCACGCCCAAAAAGTTGAACGCGGCGCTCATGAGAATAGCGGCGCGGGCGGGCATGCAGCGCGTGGTGACACAGGTCGCGATGGCGTTGGGCGCGTCGGTCCATCCGTTGACGAAGATAGCGCCGAGCGCGAGGAACACGGTGACGGCAAGGACTGGGTTCGACACAAGTTGGCCGAGGAAGGCTGAGAACGTTACGTCCATATATGGGCTTTCTCGAAGTTTGCAGACACGTTACAAAAACATGATAAATCGTATCACCTCCTGCAGGTTTCTTTACCGAGTTCTGATGGGAGAAGTGATTTTTTTGGCACTAATATTGAATATTTGCCCTGTTGACCGCGGGTGTTCTTTTTGCTATCACGCCATGAGGACACGTGCGCGCGCCCCAACACCCCAAAACCACAGCCTGTTCGCTTTACAACATGCAAACATGCGTTCGATAATAGGGACATGGAATATCGACAGACAGATGGCAAAACTCGACGCGTGCACAAGCAGTATGTGGACGTCGTGGCTCGCATTCTCGCGGGCGGACAAGTCGTGCCGGTTACCGTCTGCTGGGTCGACGGTCGCTGCTTTACGATTGACGAGATTGTCTCGTCCACCGGTTTTGGCCTGACGGTCCACGGCATTCGTACGGCGACCTATAAGGTACGTTTTGGCGGGCATGCGACCGAACTGTATCTAGAAGAACAGGCGCGTGAGCGACCGGATGGCTCGCAGGCTCATCTGATGCGTTGGTGGGTGTGGGCGTTCGACCGTACACTCGAGAGCGAGCGTCGCAGGTAAGAGCGCGCGGCATTCGGGTACAATGGCAGGAATCTTGTCACCTACGGCGCTGTCGTGGCGCTTTTTGAAAGGACGAAATTATGAACGATATTCAGGGCTATCAGAACGGCCCCATCGAGACCGGCGCAGGCCGTGCCAAGGAGATGTCGCCGCGTGCGTACAACCTTGCCATGTCTGCCCTCATCTTCTTGGGCTTTTGCGCCATGGGCGCCGGCGCCTACTTTACGAGCACCATGTCGTTTGCGCGCATGATGATGAGCGGCGCCGCCCTGCCGCTGGTCTTTGGCTCGTTTATTTTGACCATCGTCGGTATCGTCATGATGTCGGCTGCTGCCAGCAAACAGTCCGTGGGCCTGTCGCTCGTGGGTTACGTGATCTTTGCGAGCACCTTTGGCCTGACCGCGTCGTTTGGCCTTGCCAACTACGACCTGCCCACCATCAACACCGCTTTTATCGCCACCGCTGCTATCACCTTTGTCTTTGGCGCCTTGGGCGTGACGTTCCCCAAGTTTTTCCAGCGCGTATATGGCATCGGCTTTGGCATTCTGCTTGCCACGATTCTGGTCGAGATCGTGCTGATGTTTATGGGCGTCTCGCAGACCATCACCGACCTGATCGTGATCGTGGTGTTCGCCGGCTTCATCGGCTACGACACCTATGTGGCCACGACAGTGCCGCCCACGCTGCCCAACGCCGTGCTCATGGCATCCAACCTGTTCGTGGACATCATCAACGTGTTCCTGCGCATTCTGAACATCCTTGGTCGTCGCGACTAGTGCCAAATTGCAGCGGTGCTTGCCGCGCACACAATTCGATGCGAAAGGCGGTCCTTCGGGGCCGTCTTTTTTGTACACGGCGGGGTATCATGGATGGGAAAAGCCGATAGCGGCAGAGACCGAGAAAGGTGACCACTTATGGCAGACGTCGACAACAGGAACCGTAACCGCAGGTCCAATCGAACGGGTCAGCCCAATCCCAAGCGCGAGGCGCGTGCTAAGGCCGCTGAGCGCCATGTGGCGGCTGTATCCGAGGCCTGCGCCAAGGACATTGAGCGCTCGCTTGCCGGCGTGCGCGAGTTCGATGGTATGCCTGCCGGATTTGTCGCGGCGATAAAGGCCAAGGCCCAAGCGGCCGACGCTGCCGAGGAACAGGTTGCCGAGGAGTCTGAGGCCGCCGAGGTCGAGACCGCTGAGGTTGCGTCCGCCGAGACTGAGGTCACGGCCGAGCCTGCACCCGTAGAGGAGGCCGCGGAGATCGAGTCCGCGCCTGCTGGCGAGGAGTCCGCTCCGGTCCTGCCCGAGGTCACCGTGCTCGACGCCTCTGCCACGCAGGCCATTCTGGATAACGGCCGAGGCTATGCGCAGTTCTGTGACATGGCCGTGCTCGCCTTTGCCTCGTTCACCAATCCGGGCGGTGGCTACATCCAGGGCTATCTGGGTCAGGAGGCCACGCTCTGTGCCGATTCGTACCTGTACAACGTGCTCGATAAGCAGCGTAAATGGTACGGCGAGAACCGTCGCCGCAACATCAACTGTGAACTGTACCGCAACCGTGCGCTGGTGGTGCCCGCGGTGCGCTTCGACCGCAAGCATGTGCACGCCTATGCCGACGTAATCGTCGCCGCTGCACCCAACGCCAAGCGTGCTCGCCAGGAGTACCGCGTGAGCGACGATGCCTTGCTTAACGCCCTGCGCGATCGCATCCGCTTTGTGCTTGCCATCTGCGACGAGCTGGGTCGCGAGAAGCTCGTGCTGGGCGCTTGGGGCTGCGACAACAACGGCTTTGACGCCGAGGCCGTGGCTGAGCTCTTCCGCAAGGAGCTTGCGTCGGGCGACTTTAAGGTCAAGCAGGTCTTCTTTGCCGTGCCCTCTACACGCTGGGACGAGGACTTTGCCAAGTTCGAGCACGTGCTGGCAAACTTCCCCGATCGCAACGAGGAGTCCTATGCCCAGGTTGCCGCTCGCGCTGCGGCAGCTCGCGCCGCCGAGCAGGCCCAGACTGCTACCGAGGATGATGAGGACGAGGACGATTGGCGCAAGTACCTGTAATCGGTACGTGCTGACAGATAGGTCGAGCCGGCGGGAGGGGCTGCTCCCGCCGGCTTTTTACTAAAGGAAGGGCTTACGATGAAAAACGTTCTGTGCTTTGGCGATAGCAATACCTATGGCTACGATCCGGCGGGCATGCGCGACGGCACCGCGGTGCGCTATGCACGTGATGTGCGCTGGTGCGGCGTGGCACAGCGTGACCTGGGCGAGGGCTGGCATGTGATTGAGGAGGGGCTCAACGGCCGCACGACGGTGCGCGACGATATGTGCCATCTGGACACTAACCTCAACGGCATTCGCGCGCTTCCGATGCTGCTCGAGGCTCATAAGCCGCTGGATGCGATCGTGATTATGCTGGGCACCAACGACTGTAAGACGGTCTTTAACGTGACAGCTTCCGATATCGCCCGTGGCGCCATGGCGCTGATTCGCGCTGTCCGCGCGTTTCCATGGACCGACGCTGCGCCTTGTCCGCGCATTCTGCTGATGGCGCCTATCAAGATTAAACCGCAGATCGCCGATGTGTACATGACCGACTTTGACGAGCATTCCGTCGAGGCCTCGGAGCATTTTGGCGAGTACTATGCGCACGTGGCCGAGCAGTTTGGCTGCGACTTTTTGAATGCCGCCGAGTTTGCCGAGCCGGGCGATATCGATTATCTGCACATGATGCCCGAAAGCCACGAGAGCTTGGGCCACGCCGTGGTGGCCAAGCTCAAAGAGATGCTCGGTGAGTAGCACGGCCCCAAACCACCACAATAGTTCTCCTTGCGGTGGCTTGTTTCGTTGATTTATCTTGATCTGTAACAGTTGTAAGGCCGAAAACGGGCTAGATGTTACAGACTAAGATTATTTAGGTCGATATCGGTCGTTTGTCTCGATCTGTAACAGGTGGGCCGAAAAATGGACTCTAACTGTTATGGATCGAGATGTTTGTGGGAACCACCGCAAAGGTGCCTGTCCCCTTTGCGGTGGTTTTGAACTGCGAATCTTAATATTGCCACATATGGTTAACGGGGCCGGAGCCTTTGCCCATGTCAAAGCCGGCGGCGAGAGCACCCGTTAGGTAGGCCTTGCCGGCGTTGACGGCGTCGGCAAGATCCATGCCTTGGGCCAGCGCGCAGGCGATGGCGGACGAGAGCGTGCAACCGGTGCCATGCGTGTTGCCGGTCTCGATGCGCTTGTGGCGGAACCACGTGGTGAGCGGATCGCCCAGGTGGTTGCCCTCGTCATCGAGCGGCGCGGGCTCTGCTAGCACATCGTTGGCCTCGTTGACAAAATGCCCGCCCTTAACAAGGGACGCGCAGCCAAAGCGGCGGGTGAGGAGCATGGCAGCGTTTTGCTGCGTGCGCTCGGAATCGACCTCGTAGTCGAGCAGCGCCATGGCCTCGGGAATGTTGGGCGTGATGACGGTCGCCAACGGGAACAGGCGACGTGTGAGCGCCTCAGCGGCATCCTCGGCAATGAGGCGGGCGCCCGAAGTGGCGACCATGACGGGATCGACGACGATATTTTGTGCGTCCCAGGCACTCAGGCGGTCGGCGATAACCTCGATAATCTCAGCAGAGGAAACCATGCCGATTTTGACCGCGTTGGGGCGAATATCGTCAAAGACGGCGTCGATCTGCGCCGCGACAATATCCGGGGAGATATTCTGCACGGCGGTGACACCGAGCGTGTTTTGTGCGGTGATAGCGGTGATGGCTGTCTCGGCATACAGACGGTGCGCCGTGATGGTCTTAATGTCTGCCTGAATGCCGGCGCCACCGCTGGAATCAGATCCTGCGATGGATAGAACGGCGGGTACCTTACTGCGATCCATGTTCGCTCCCTTGTTCGGTCGGATTCAAATGGGTCTCCTGCCTGCATTATAAAGTTGCCCGGGCCGGCTGTATGCCGATCCCGGGCGGGCAGTGCAATCTTTACGGAAATGTAAGAAAATGTTCACATGTCAACAATTGACGAACACCTTGTGGCCGTTTGTGGCTCCGGTGACGAGTTAGTCCTCCATGCCGAGGTCGATCGTCGTGCCTTCGAACACCTTGTTAACGGTGCGGACGGCGCACATCTTGCCACACATGGTGCAAGTGCCTTCGGTGGCGGCGGGGGACTCCTCGTAGCGCTTCTTGCCGGTGACCGGGTCGAGCGCGCACTTCCACATGGCGTCCCAGTCGAGCTTGCGGCGTGCCTGGCCCATCTTGTCGTCCATGTCGCGGGCGTGGGGCACCTTCTTGGCGATGTCGGCGGCGTGTGCGGCGATCTTGGTGGCCATGAGGCCATCGAGCACGTCCTGGGCGTTGGGCAGGCACAGGTGTTCGGCCGGCGTCACGTAGCACAGGAAGTCGGCGCCGGAGCTGGCGGAGATAGCGCCGCCGATGGCAGCGGTGATGTGGTCGTAGCCCACGCCGATATCGGTCACCAGCGGCCCGAGCACATAAAACGGGGCGTTGTGGCACAGGCGCTTCTGCAGCTTCATGTTGGCGGCGATCTCGTCGAGCGCCATGTGACCCGGGCCCTCGACCATGACCTGGACGCCGGCGGCCCAAGCACGCTTGCATAGCTTGCCCAGCTCGATCATCTCGGCGGTCTCGGTGGCGTCGTTGGAGTCGTAGAGGCAGCCCGGGCGGCAGGAGTCGCCGAGCGAAATCGTCACGTCGTACTCGTGGCAAATCTCGAGCAACTCATCGTAGAACTCATAGAACGGGTTCTCGTTACCGGTGACCTCCATCCAGCCAAACAGCAGCGAGCCGCCGCGGCTCACGATGTTCATGAGGCGGCCGGTCTCCTTAAAGGTCTTGGTGACCGACTTGTTGATGCCGCAGTGGATGGTCATAAAGTCCACGCCGTCCTCGGCGTGCGCGCGCACGACCTCGAACAGGTCGTCCTTGGTAAGCTTGACCAGCGGCTTTTCCATGTAGCCGATGGCGTCGTACATGGGGACGGTGCCCACCATGAGCGGGGTCTCGTCGATGAGCTGCTGGCGGAACTGGCGCGTCTTGCCCGAGTTGGAGAGGTCCATGATGGCGTCGGCGCCAAAGTCCTCGGCGATCTTGACTTTCTTCCATTCCTCGGCGGCATCGGCCTTGTCGCCCGAGATGCCCAAGTTCACGTTGACCTTGGTGGACAGGCCCTCACCGACACCAAAGGCGCGCATGCCCTTTTTGATATGCACGATGTTGGCGGGAATGGCGATGCGGCCGTCTGCCACGCGCTCACGGATGTACTCGGGGTCACGATGCTCGCGCTCGGCGACTTCCTTCATCTGCGGTGTGATCTGCCCGGCGCGGGCGAAGTCGATTTGCGTGACGAGCTTGGACTCGGTCTGTGTGCTCATTGGCACGGCTCCCTTCGTTGGCATTACCCATATCAGGTTTGCGGGTCAGGGCGGGCGCGCCCAGTCTCAGCCTGCCGTCTTGTCCTGCAAGCTCCCCGTTTATGTGGTGGGCTCAAGTATAGCTCGAATGGGTACGATTGACGCGATGAGCATGCCCGCGGGGAGGCGAACATGGAAGACAAGCATCTATATCGAGAGACACAATGGGACATATCGGCCGAGGAGGGCCGTGCGCACCATGGGTTGGTCGCGATTGGCTTCGCGGTGCTTGCCGTGCTGGTGATTGCCCTTTGTATTTGGACGTTTGGCGGTCGCGGCGGCGCTGCCTGGGAGTTTGAGGCCGATGATAGCCTACCGATTATGACGGTGAGGAGTACTGGCGGTAATGCCAATACGCTCGCCATTCCGGGCGATTATTGGTACCCGCGCGATGAGTTTGTGCAGTTGCAGCTGAGTGGTGGGTCCATTCCAGGCGAAGAAATCGAACGCGTGACGTTTGACGCGGCGCTCAAAACGCTGACGGTGAAGCTCAAAGATCAAGGAGATGTGCCCACGACCATGGATATCGCCCTGACGGAATGGCGTCTGGAGCCTCCGTCGGGCGTCAAGGTGTCCGAGGTGGAGCATGTCAAGATTACCTATCAGGACGGTTCGACAAACGGGATTGCAAAGGCCGACGGTCTAGCAGAATAGGTGTCGAGCCTAGCCAGCCAATTCATAAAAGTTGCGGTGGAATAGTTCCCGATTGTGCGATAAAAGGCTCAAATAGGAACTATTCCACCGCAAGTTATATAGAGAAGGCTGAGCGGGTCAGTGTTGGGTGCCGGCTCTAGAGCATCTGTTCGTTGATGAACACGAGGGTGCCTGGGTATGAGAGTTCGGGGGCGTGGCGATAGCCGATGTTGAACCCGGTGAGACGGTCGGCGTCCTCGAGTCCGTTTGCTGCCATCCAGCGCACCATGGAGCCGCGCGCCTTTTTGCTGGCGGTCGAGCGTTGGATGGGCTTGCCGTTGCGGATGCCTTCGCCAAAGAGACAAGTGACGGTCGTGGCGTCGCCTGCGAGATGGGGTAGAACGGCCTTGGCGTACTCCGCGCTGGCAAGGTTGACGACCGTGGTGTTGGAGCCGGTCGGCGCAATGGCGCATACAAGTTTGTCGCCCCAAAACGCATAGAGGTCACGGGCGTTGTCGACGGCGAGCTTGGCCCCCATTTCGAGCCGATAGGGCTCAACGCCATGGAAAGGCCGCACGCATCCGTACAATCCGGAGAGGATCCATAGATGGTCTTGCAGCCATGCGAGCTGTGCGGCATCCATGACCTCGGGCGCCATGCTTTGGTATTGGATACCGTGGTAGGACATGACGGCGGGGGAGATTCGACGCGCGATATCGGAATCGGCGAGGTCGGCATCGCTCAGGACGGGCATAAATTCGTGAAGCGTATCCAGGCACGTTGTAAGCAGCCTGTTGCTCACGTTCCAAAGAGCCTGAAGACCTGCCGCGCCATCCTCGCTCTCGATACTCAGGAGTGTCTGATGGACCCGGGCCGTCTGATGTGCAAAAGGCGGTATGCCCAAAACGTCAAAGGCATCTTGAGCTGTCCGCATCTGTTTGGCGGGCGAAATGACGACCTGCAGCATGGACACTCCTCTGCCAAAAAAGGAAGTTGCGGTGGAATACGGTCTGTTTTGGCCGTTTATGGGCTAGTTTAGTCCGTATTTCACCGCAAGTTAAAAGGAGACTGGCTAGGCGCGCTCGAGGAAGGCCTTGTAGCCGCGGTAGGCCTCGTAGATATCGGCCTTGTTAGCGACCTCCCACAGGGCGTGCATGGACAGGACGGCAACGCCGGAGTCGATGACGTTCATGCCGTACTTGGCCATGATGTAGGCGATGGTGCCGCCGCCGCCCGCATTGACGCGGCCGAGCTCGCAGGTCTGGAAGTCCACGCCCGCCTCGTCCATGATGTCGCGGACGAGGGCCACGTACTCGGCGTCGGCGTCGTTGGAGCCACCCTTGCCGCGGCTGCCCGTGTACTTGTTAAAGCACAGGCCGCGACCCATGAAGGCTGCGTTCTTGGTCTCGAACTTGCCGGCATAGCCTGGGTCGAAGCCGGCGGACACGTCAGAGGAGAGCATGCGGCTGCGGGCGAGCGCGCGGCGAAGGGCCAGCGGGCTGTCCTCGCCGGCGAGCGTCATGATCTCGGCGACGGTGTTCTCGAAGAAGCGGCTCGTCATACCGGTGGCACCCACGGAGCCGATCTCCTCCTTGTCGACGATGAGCGTGATGCTCGTGCGCTCCACGTTGGCGACGTCGATCTGGGCGAGCATGGAGGGGTAGGCGCAGACGCGGTCGTCGTGGCCATAGCCCAGAATCATGGAACGGTCGAGGCCCATGTCGCGGGCGGGGCCGGCGGGCACGACCTCGATCTCGGCGGAGAGGAAGTCCTCCTCCTCGACGTCGTACTGCTCCTTGAGGATGTCCAGGAACATCTGCTTGACGGGCTCCTTGGGGGCGTCCTTGTCGTCCTCATTGAACTTGACGGGGCGGCCGCCCACGATCACGTCGAGGACCTCGGCATCGACGGCGTCCTTGGCAGGCTTGGACATCTGCTCGCTCGAGAGGTGAATCAGCAGGTCGGAGATAGTAAAGACCGGGTCGTCCGCCTTGTCGCCGATGTTGATGTCGACGGTGGTGCCGTCCTTTTTGCAGATGACGCCCACGAGTGCGAGCGGGGAGGCCACCCAGTGGTAGCTTTTGACGCCGCCGTAGTAGTGCGTGTCGAGGTAGGCCATGTCGCCGGCCTCGAAGGCGGGGTTCTGCTTGAGGTCCAGGCGCGGCGAGTCCACGTGGGCGCCCAGGATGTTAAAGCCCTGCTCGAGCGGGGCAGTGCCCAGGTTGACGAGCATAAGGTCCTTGCCGTGATTGGCGGCGTACACCTTGTCGCCTGCCTTGAGCTCGCGGCCTTCGGCGATCACGGTCTCCAGGTCGACGTATCCCGCCTCCTCGGCCATCTTGATGCCGGCCTTGACGCACAGGCGCTCGGTCTTGTTCTCGCTCAAAAACTGCTTATAGCCGCGGCAAAGCTCCTCGAGCTCCTCGATTTGCTGTGACGTGTACTTTTTCCATGCGCAGGGACGCTCCATGACGCAGGCTCCTTTCGGATCGATCGTGCTGGTTGATGTACCGTGAGCCATCGTATCACGCGCGGGCTCACGGAGGCGGGGAAGCTTGATGTGAGGTGGCCGCAGGGCGGGGAGCGTGTAAACTGATGTGAGCAAACCGTGCCCAGCCCAAAGCGAGGTATTCAATATGTCTGACAAGCGCCGCACTTTTGCCGTTATCGACGGCAACTCGCTCATGCATCGCGCCTTCCACGCCGTGCCGCCGACCATGAACGCGCCGGATGGTCGCCCCACCAACGCGATCTTTGGCTTTCTGAACATGTTTCTCAAGATGATCGATGCCTTTAACCCCGACGGTGTGGTCGTGGCGTTTGATAAGGGCAAACCGCGCGTGCGCATGGAGATGCTGCCGCAGTATAAGGCGCAGCGCCCGCCCATGGACCCCGATCTGCACGCGCAGTTCCCTATGATTAAGGAGCTGCTCACCGCGCTCAACGTGCCGATTCTGCAGTCCGAGGGCTGGGAAGGCGACGATATCCTGGGAACCATGGCGCGCCTGGGTGAGGAGGCCGGCTGCGACATGCTGCTGGTGACCGGCGACCGCGACATGTATCAGCTTGTGACCGAGCATGTCAACGTGGTCTCGACTCGTAAGGGCCTGTCCGACGTGGCGATCATGACGCCTGAGAGCGTGGATGACCTGTATCACGGCATTACGCCGGCGCTCGTGCCCGATTTTTACGGTCTGAAGGGCGACACGTCCGATAACATCCCCGGCGTGCCGGGCATCGGCCCCAAAAAGGCGAGCGCGCTCATTGCGCAGTACGGTAGCCTGGACGAGGTTATCGCACACGCCGACGAGGTCAAGGGCAAGATGGGCGAGAACCTGCGTGCACACATCGACGACGCACTGCTGAGCCGTAAGGTGGCGACCATCCGCACCGATGCGCCCGTTGAGCTCGATTTTGAGGCGACGTCCTTCCCGGCGTTTTCTGCCGATGAGGTTTCCGCGGCACTGGGTACGCTCGGCATTACCGCCATGCAGAACCGTTTCTTGGCGCTGATCGGTGACGAGGGCGGGGCTGCTGCCTCCAGTGTGTTTGAGATGCCTGCGATGGTTCGCGCAGCCGCCGGCGATGTTGACGCGCTTGGTGCCGTTGCGGCTGAGGTCTCCCGCGCGATTGATGCCGGCGAGTGGGTCGCCGCCGTGGTGGACGATGACAAGGAGGAGGGCGCGCTCTTTGGCCTGACGCGCACGCTGTGGCTGATGACGTCCAGGGGGCTGCTTGCGCTTGAGGAGGGCGACGGCGGTTCGCCTGCCGTGGTCGATGGCTTCAACTTTGCCCACGGCGTGATTGCCGGCGTGCTCGCGCGTCTGTTTATGGAGGGTCGCGTGGCGAGCCCGGATATGAAGGCGCTGTTGCACGAGCTTTCGCCCATCGATTCTTCTGAGCCCGAGCTCATGGATCCGCTCGCTGCCGATTCCACGCGTATTTTCGATACCGTTGTTGCCGCCTACCTGTTAGATTCCGACCGCTCCGAGTTCGATGAGGCATATCTTGCCGATACGTATCTGCAGATGGAGCTGCCTGCGGCGCGCGGCGCAGAGGGTGCTGGTGAGGACGCTCCAGCGCCTGCTGCCCGTACCGCGGCGTTGACGCTGGCGCTCGTGGCGCCGCTGCGCGATCGCATGGCTCGTGAGAACGCCGCCAACGTGTTCGATGGGATTGAGATGCCACTCGTGCCGGTGCTTGCCAAGATGGAGCGCGCGGGCATGCTCGTGGACCCCGACCGTCTGCATAGTCTGTCCGAGGGACTTGCTACCCAGATTGCCGAGGTCGAGCGCAGCATTCGCGACCTGGCAGGCGACGAGACCTTTAACATCGGCAGCCCTATGCAGCTCTCGCACGTGCTGTTTGACGTTATGGGGCTTCCGACCAAGGGCCTCAAAAAGACCAAGCGCGGCTACTATTCGACCAACGCCAAGGTGCTGAGTGACCTTGCGCGTGACCACGAAATCGTGCGTCTGATCTTGGACTGGCGTGAGAAGTCTAAGATCAAGTCCACCTATCTGGACACGCTGGGCCCGCTACGCCGTGGTGACGGTCGCGTACACACTACGTACAACCAGACCATCACGGCAACGGGGCGTCTGTCCTCGAGCGACCCGAACCTGCAGAACATCCCGACGCGCTCGGAGCTGGGTCGTACCGTCAAGACGGCGTTTTCGGCAGGCGAGGGAAGTGTCTTTTTGGCGGTGGACTACTCGCAGATTGAGCTGCGTCTGCTGGCGCATCTCTCGGGCGATGAGCACCTGGTGCGCGCCTTTAACGAGGGCGAGGACTTCCACGCCGAGACCGCCGCGCGCGTGTTTGGTGTGCCGGTGTCCGAGGTGACGCCCGACTTGCGCAGTCGCGCCAAGGCCGTGAACTTTGGCATCGTGTACGGTCAGCAGGCCTATGGCCTGTCGCAGTCGCTGCATATCTCGATGGCCGAGGCGCGCGACATGATCGACCGCTACTACGAGGCCTACCCGGGCGTGCGCACGTTCCTCGACAACGTGGTGGCACGTGCCAAGCAGACGGGCTACGCCGAGACCATGTACGGCCGCCGTCGCCATATTCCGGAGCTCAAGGCCAAAAACCCGCAACTCCGCGGCTTTGGCGAACGCACGGCCATGAACCACCCCATGCAGGGCACCGCCGCCGACATCATCAAGATCGCGATGGCCCGCGTAAGCCGCCGTCTGGAAGAAGAAGGCTTTGCCGCCCACATGATCCTGCAGGTACACGACGAACTGGACTTTGAGTGCCCGGTCGACGAAGTCGAGCGCCTGACCACCATGGTCCAAGACGTCATGGAACATGTCGTAGACCTACGCGTACCCCTAATCGCCGAAGCCAGTACCGGCATAACCTGGGCCGATGCCAAGTAAAGACGCACCAACAATCCCAAAGTAACCAAAACAGAAGGGGGCTCCTTGCCAACAAGGAGCCCCCTTCATTCCAAAAAATCAGCCAAGTATCTAGACGCCAAGACGCCATTCAGGCGGCAAGCAAGTCAACGTAGCCATGCCCGGGGCCGGCCGTTTGATTTTTGTAGATTCCGCACGAGCCGAAGAGCACTTAATGTGCTCTTCGAGCGAGCCCAGGACCTGACCGAACAAAAATCAAACGGCCGGCCCCGGGCATGGCGGCGAGTTTAACGAGCCGCCAGGATGGCGTCGATGAGCGTCAGTACGCCTCCGTCGTTGTTGCTCGGAATGCGCCACTTGGCATGCGCGTTCATGTGCTCCTCGGCATTGTCCACGATAAAGCTGTGTCCGACGCGCTCCAGCATGGGGATATCGTTGTAGGTGTCGCCCACGGCAGCGGCGTCGGCGATATCAATGCCCAGCTGCTCGCACAGATGCGCGACGCCGGCGCCTTTGTCGACGCCCAGGTTCATAAAGTCGATCCACTCGCGGCCCGCATTGGTGACATAGAGTCGGTCCGAGAACGCCGGGTTGTAGTCCTCGCGAAACGCTGGCTCGGCATCGTAGGCGGGGAAGAAGATCGAAATCTTGTTGGACTCGATATCAATGCCCTCAAAGCTATCGACGTAGTTGATCGTGTTGTAGTACACGCTGATCTCGTCGTGGTACTGATGGTCGCGGGCGAGCACATAGAACTCGTCGTAGCAGCACAGGACGGGAACGGCACGCGGGTCCTCCGAGGCACGAGCGAGCACCTGCTGATACAGCGCCACATCGATATTGCTTTTATAGATATAGTTGCCGCGATATATCACGCACGCTCCGTTATCGGGGCAAAAGGCGATGCGGTTCTTGATGTCCTCGAACATCTCTTCGAGCTTGGGGGCAGGGCGCCCGCTGGCGGGGCAGAATACGATGCCGGCGTCGGCGAGCTTGTCCAGGCGCTCATCAAGACCCTGTGGTAACACGCGCTCGTCGGTTAGTAACGTCTTGTCCATATCGACGGCGAGAATCTTAATGTTTCCGATATTGGCGTCCGATTCGTAAGTTTGCATAAAAGCGAGCCTTTCGTTTCGAGTTTGTTTCAGACGTTATAACCATCAACTCTTAGTCGGCCGTATTTTCGCAGGATTGGCGCGTATTTGCATCACTATTCACAAACTAATGAAAAAACTTTTCAGAAATTTGAATTTGTCGCTTGTGCTGCGGGCACTTTAGCGTAATATAGCGACCATCGAAAACGGAGACGGAAAAACAACCGCTTACCGAGGAAAAGGTACCGTTTGCGATATTAGAATTGCGCCCGGCGATAGGTGAAAGGAGAGGCAGATGCAGTTCGTAAAGATCATCACTACTGCAGACAATGCCATCCGACGCCAGCGCGCAATTTCCCGACGACGATAACAATCGTCTCTGTCCTTATGGGGCGTAACGCCTCAACAGAGTCATTTTGAGGTCGTTGGGTTTTATGCACGACATAGCCGCATGTTTCTAGGGCATGCCTGTGATGCATTCTGCTGAATAACCTGATATTGCACGGTTTTTGACCTCAAGATGACTTGCAACTGACCGATGTTCTAACTAGCTACCAAGGGCGAAAGGAAACAGCCATGAGCAAGGAAAAAGTCGTTCTCGCATATTCCGGTGGTCTTGATACATCCGTATGTGTCAAGTGGCTCCAGGACGAGAAGAATCTCGATGTCGTTTGCGTCTGCGGCAACGTGGGCCAGGAGGAGACCGGCCTGGATGCCAAGAAGCAGAAAGCGCTCGACCTGGGCGTTCTCGATTGCCAGGTGCTCGACCTGCGCGACGAGTTCTCCGATGAGTTCCTGACTAAGGCCATCGCCGCAAACTCCATGTACGAGAACAAGTACCCGCTGCTCTCCGCCCTGTCACGCCCGCTGCTCGCCAAGAAGCTTGTCGAGGTCGCTCACGAGTTTGGCGCGACCTACGTCGCCCACGGCTGCACCGGCAAGGGTAACGACCAGGTTCGTTTTGAGGCTGCCGTCAAGGCCCTCGACCCCGAGCTCAAGGTTATCGCCCCGGTTCGCGAGTGGGATCTGAAGTGCCGTCCCGACGAGGTCGCCTATGCTCACGCCCACAACGTGCCGGTTCCCGAGGGTGCCAACGATAACCCCTATTCTATCGACGACAACCTGTGGGGTCGTGCCATTGAGTGCGGCCACCTTGAGGATCCCTGGAACGAGCCGCTCGACGACGCCTGGGTTATGACCAAGAATCCCGAGGACACGCCCGACACCCCGACGTATACCGAGATTGAGTTTGAGGCCGGCAAGCCCGTCGCCGTCGACGGCAAGAAGATGAAACTCTCCGAGATCGTCATCGCCCTCAACAAGATTTCGGGCGACAACGGCTTTGGCCGTCTCGACCTGGTCGAGGATCGTCTGGTGGGCCTCAAGAGCCGCGAGTGCTATGAGGTTCCCGGCGCCCTGACACTCATCACCGCCCACAAGGCGCTCGAGGACATTTGCGTCGAGGGCGACCTGCTCAAGACCAAGATCAAGCTCGAGCAGGATTGGGCTACCGCCGTGTACAACGGCCAGTGGTACAGCCCGCTCAAAAACGCGCTCGACGCCTTTATGGCCGACACCCAGAAGTTCGTGACCGGCACCGTCCGCCTGAAGTTCTTTAAGGGCAACTGCCATGTCGTCGGCCGCAAGAGCCCGTTTAGCCTGTATGACTACGGTCTGGCTACCTACGACCGCGACACCACGTTTGACGAGAAGGCCAGTGCTGGCTTTATCGAGATCGATACGCTGTCGCTCAAGACGTGGGCTAAGGTCCAGGGTCCCAGCTCCGCTGCCGCCCAGGCTTAAGTCTTCCTTTCCTTGGTATCCGCGCGGCCCATCCGCGTGATACATAACGGGCGCACGGGGTCCCTACCTTTCGTTATGCTTGCTGACACTTCTTAACATCGGTGGCCCCTACGTTCCGCCCGCATATATGATGCCGCGTCTGCGGCTGAGTCCGAGCCCCGCCGGGGTTGTCCGGCGGGGCTCCTTCTATCAATTTGGCGGCTCTGCGCCTATATGTATGAGGAGTATCCATTATGTTCAATGCTATCGCGCATGCTTTACTTGCCCTCGCGCCCGAGTTCGATGCTGCAAAGGTCGAGGATGTCCCTATGAGCCTGAAGGCCTGGATCGATGGTTCGCAGGGCAACATCCGGAGGGAGACGTTGGGCGCCAAGTGCATGGTGCGTCACTTCTTTGCAAATTAGCTACATGGCCCCGCGCGCGGCAGGGAGTGTGTAAAACTAGCGGTTGAAAAATCGCTTTAGCGATATGGCGCACTGCTTTGGGCGCTTGTTTTGGTATTCGATGAAAGGGGACGGTTCCATGGCTCTTTGGGGCGGTCGTTTTGAGGCGGGCGTGGCCGAGGTCACGCAGGAGTTTGGCGCGTCGTTGCCGGTCGACAAACATCTCTATAAGCAGGATATCGCCGGCTCTAAGGCGCATGCCAAGATGCTGGCGGCCCAGGGCATTATCAGCGCCGAGGACGAGCAGGCGATTGCCGAGGGTCTGACCGGAATCGAACAGGATATCGATGCCGGCAACTTCACCTTCGACATCAACGACGAGGACATTCACATGTCCATCGAGAGCGAGCTGACGCGCCGCATCGGCGAGGCCGGTAAGCGCCTGCATACCGGGCGTTCGCGTAACGACCAGGTGGCGACCGATACGCGCCTGGGCGTCAAGGCGCTGGCCAAAGAGCTCATGGAGGCCAATCTTGAGCTGCGTCATGTGCTGGTGGATGCGGCCAAGAAGTACGACAAGGTGATTCTGCCGGGCTACACGCACATGCAGCATGCTCAGCCCGTGCTGCTGTCGCATCATCTGCTGGCGTATTCTTGGATGTTCGCGCGCGACTTTACACGCCTGAAGGCCGCCTTTGATGCTGCCGACAACTGCCCGCTGGGCGCTGCCGCGCTTGCCGGTACGAGCTATCCGCTCGATCGTCAGATGACGGCTGCCGAACTTGGCTTTGCGGGCGTGATTCCCAACTCGCTCGATGCGGTTTCCGACCGTGATTTCCTCCTTGACCTGCATTACGCCGGTTCCGTCATGGCGATGCACTTGTCGCGTCTTTCCGAGGAGATCGTGCTGTGGTCGAGCTCCGAATTTGGCTTTATCACGCTTTCCGACTCGTACTCCACTGGCTCGTCCATCATGCCGCAGAAGAAGAACCCCGATTTTGCTGAGCTTATCCGCGGCAAGAGCGGCCGAGTCTATGGCAACCTCGTGCAGTTGCTCGTGACCATGAAGGGCCTGCCGCTCGCTTATAACAAGGACTTGCAGGAGGACAAGGAGGGTGCGCTCGATACCGCCCATACGCTCATGCAGTGCCTGTCCGTTATGGCCGGTATGATTTCGACCTGGACCGTCAACGAGGATGCCATGGCGCGCGAGTGCGGCGTGGGACACCTTGCCGCCACCGATGTTGCCGATTACCTGGCCAAGCGTGGCCTGCCGTTCCGCGAGGCACACGCCGTGGTGGGCCATTTGGTCCTGATGTGCGAGAAGCGCGGCTGCAATCTTGAGGACCTGCCGTTTGAGGTGTTCCAAGAGGCAAGCCCGCTCTTTGAGCACGATATTACCGAGGCGCTCGACATCCCGTCGATTGTCGCCGCGCGCACGACCGAGGGCGGTACCGCCCCTGCCGCCGTTGCCGTGCAGCTGCAGCGTGCCCAGGCACAACTCGTCGACGACGAAGGCGTGCTTGGATCGCTGACCAAGGTCGTCGAGATGGGCCACGGGGCAAAGTAAGGGTTTAGTTGAATCTGCTTTGGCCATTTATTTATAAATCGTTTTTTGTTTTTACGGGCGTCTGCTGCTGCGGACGCCCGTATTTTGTTGCGATGGGGAAGGGGCTTGTCGAGAACTTCTGTAGGACCTTTGGGCAGGTTGTGAAGGGGGTACGTTCACGGGCGGCAACCGACCGTCCGCTCGGTTCGGTGCGGTTGATGCGCGGTCGGATGGTACTCTAATCGGGCTTCGAAACAGAAGTGACACATATGGAACGTTTTAATAAATTGTAACGTTTCAATAAACAGCTTTTTGTTTAACAGCAGCTAAAACTCTGTTACGATGCAGTCCAGGCGAGTGCCGGAATGGGACTTGGGCACGCGCGAACCTACTTGAAAGGCTACCCTATGGCTATCGAGAAGACCTTCATCATGATTAAGCCCGACGCGGTGCGCGACCGCAAGATCGGCGAGATCGTTGCTCGCATTGAGCGCAGCGGCCTTGTCATCGAGCGCATGGAGATGACCACGCTCGAGCGTGCTACCGTCGAGGAGCACTACGCCCATCTGGCCGACAAGCCCTTTTTTGGCGGTCTCTGCGACTTTATGACGAGCGGTCCGGTCGTCAAGATGGTCGTTTCCGGTCTCTCCGCTGTCTCCAAGATGCGCACCCTTATGGGCGCTACCAATCCGCTTGATGCTGCTCCCGGCACCATTCGCGGCGACTTCGCTGTCGATGTCAACGCCAACGTAATCCACGGCTCCGACTGCTTGGAGAACGCCGAGATCGAGATTAAGCGCTTCTTTGGCTAAACCAGCTTTGACTCCTTAAAGCTGTTAGCGTGTGGCTTGGGCGCCGCGGAACTCCATCCGCGGCGCCCTTTTTATTCCAGTAGATTTTTGGTAAACGCCTAGAAATCTACTAAAGAGCCCCCGTCCGGATGTTTCTTCCGGGCGGGGGCTGGCTATAGCGTATGGCTTTGTAGGTCTTTAAGCCTCGTCGACGACCTTGAGTCCACGGGTCTGGTCGATCTCGTTGAGGAGATTGACGCGACGCTCGTGGCGGCCGCCCTCAAACTCGGCGTCGAGCCACTCGTCGACGATCATCTTGGCGAGCTCGGAGCCCACGACGCGAGCACCAAAGGCGAGCACGTTGGTGTTGTTGTGCATGCGGGAGAGCTTGGCGCTGAAGGGTTCGGAGCACACGACGGCGCGTACACCCTCGACCTTGTTGGCAGCCAGGCTAATTCCGACACCGGTGCCACAGATGAGGATGCCCAGGTCGACGTCGCCGTTGGCAACGGCCTTACCCACCTTGTAGCCGGCGATGGGGTAGTCAAAGCTCTCGGAGGTGTCGGTGCCAAAGTTCACGACCTCGCAGCCGCGCTCCTTCAGGTGCTCGGAGATGATGTTCTTGAGCTCGACGGCGGCGTGATCGTTACCGATACCGATCTTCATAGATGGTTCCTCTCTGTTCTGTGCGGCGCAAATGCTAAAGGTGTTTACCGCTTTCGACTGCATGATAGCGCGACTTTTGCGTAAACGCTCGCGCGTTTTTTGGTCAAACGCTTTAGCATGCAACAAGACCGGCTTCTCATGAATGAATGCCGCCAGTTTGCGCCTGAACGCCGTCTACCGGAACCTGGGTTGCGGTTTTTGATGCATTGTTATCAAATAAAAGAGCTAACTATTAATGAGAGCCAAGCCCGTTATGCAAGCAGGAGATACCTATGCCTACCGATTCCCTTCGTGATGCCGCGTTTTGCGATGTTTTGAACCGCGAGCTTGTCTGTGCACTCGGCTGCACCGAGCCCATTGCCGTTGCCTATGCAGCGGCGCTGGCGAGCCAGACGCTCGGTTGCGAACCCGATCATATGGATGTTGCCTGCTCGGGCAATATCATCAAGAACGTTAAGAGCGTGACCGTGCCCAACTCGGGCGGCATGCACGGTATTGAGGCGGCGGCCGTGCTGGGTGCCGTGGGCGGCGACGCCAAGAGCGCGCTCGAGGTGCTCGAGAGCGTTAACGATGAAGACCGTGCTCGCGTGACCGAGCTCCTCGCCGACGCCGGCTACTGCGATGTGTCGCTTGTCGAGGGTGTGCCCAACCTCTACATCAAGGTGACTGCCACGGCCGGGGGCCATACCGCCGTTGTCGAGATTACCGATCACCACACCAATGTCACGTGCCATACGCTCGACGGTATTCCGGTATGCGGCAAGTCGGCGGGGGAGTGTGCCGCCTGCGCCGAGCGCGTGGTGGCCGAGCGGGCGGCGGATAAGGCCGACACGCCCATGTCGATTGAGTCCATCATCGACTTTATCGAGGACGGTGACATCGATGGCGCCCGCGCTGCCGTTGAGCGTCAGATTGAGCTGAACGGCGCGATCAGCGCCGAGGGCCTGGCGCATGCTTGGGGTGCCGAGGTGGGCCGTACGCTGCTGGGTGCTCGTGCCGATGACGTCGCCTGCCGTGCCCGTGCCCGTGCAGCCGCCGGGTCCGACGCCCGCATGAACGGCTGCGCGCTGCCGGTCGCCATTGTGTGCGGTTCGGGCAATCAGGGCATTACCTGTGCATTGCCCGTTATGGAGTATGCCGAGTACCTGCGCTGCGACCACGATCGCCTGGTGCGCGCCGTGATGCTGTCCGATCTTATCGCCGTGCATATCAAGAGCTATATCGGTGCGCTCTCGGCGTTTTGCGGTGCTATTTGCGCCGCGTGCGGCGCCGGCGCCGCGATTACCTGGCTGTGCGGTGGCACGCGCGAGCAGATTGGCGCGACGGTTTCGAACACGCTCGGCAACGTGGGCGGCATCGTGTGCGATGGCGCCAAGGCAAGCTGTGCCGCCAAGATTTCCGCTGCCGTCGATGCGGCGATTCTGGGCCATGATATGGCCATGCAGGGCCGCGGCTTCCGTGCCGGCGAGGGCTTGATACAGGATACCGTCGAGCAGACAATCGCCAGCATGGGCTACGTGGGCCGCGTGGGCATGAAGGATACCGACGTCGAAATCCTCAACATCATGATCGGCAAAACCCAAGTTTGCTAGGACAGTTCGTCGGCTACTTGGTGTTCGTAGAAGGCCTCGACTACGGCGTTGAAGTCGCGGGCGAAGTCTTCCATGGTTCCGCGCCAGGTGGCTCGGCTGGGCTTGCCCTGGCCCACAAAGGCGGTTTGGATGCCGCAATCGGGGGACGGGAAGTCGCGTTTGGGATCGTTGCCCACCATAAGGACCTCGTGCGGCTCGAGCCCCATCACCTGAAGCTGCTCTAGATAGTAGGTGGCATCGGGCTTGCAGCGGGTGGCGTTTCCCATGTGCGTGACGAGCTCAAAGGGAGCGTCGGCCAGGTCGCCCCAACCCATGCGGCACTCGATGGCCCCCTGGGGAAAGCTGGGGTTGGTAAAGAGCGCGCAACGCAGCCCTGCGTCCTGTACGGCCTGGAGCGCGGCGTGTGCGCCCGGCATGGCGTGGGCGTTAATGATATTGTCGTTCTTGTACGGAAGAACTTCGCGCTCGTAGTAGGTAAACGCCTCGTAGATGAGTGGGTCCGAGAGGCAGATGCCGCATCGGCGCTCGACCTCGGCGCGGTAAAACTCAAGATTGGTGCGATTGTCCGTGCCGCTTCGGCGATTGGCGTTGAGGTCGACCAAGATGGTGCTGAGGCGTGCCATCGTGCCACCGCGGCTGCGGCGCCCGATATCCGCGAGCATCGACGAGACATCCTTAAAATAGCGAAGGATGAACGCGTTGAGGTTGATGCTAAGAAGCGTCTCGTCCATATCGAAAACGACTGCTTTGAGCACGCGGGCACCTTTCTCGAAAAATCGTTCTAGAATCGTTGCTCCGGATACTTTACCCCAAAGCCGTATGCCTAACTGCCTATCGTCAACTTATGGAGACGGTCGTCCACAAGATTGCGAAAAAGTCTCCATACGAGTAAAAAATCGCAGTTCACGCTTGAAATCGAAATGATTTCCCCGTAACCTATACGAACGTGATTGCATAAGCGTCACATTAGTATCTGTCGGCTCCCGAGTGTTCCTAAACGTTGTGTGCTTGTCGCACCCTTCTGTAGGTCCTAGCAATCGGGGCCCCGTAGTTCGAAAGGGGTCCACCTTTGAGTGAGATTCAGAACTCGTCCATTTTCTCTCTTGACGATGTCAATGAGGAGGAGATGAACAACCTCATCGACGGTACGATTACCGACTTTGATGAGGGCGATCTCGTTAACGGCACTGTCGTTAAGATCGAGCATGACGAGGTGCTCGTTGACATCGGATTCAAGTCCGAGGGCGTTATCCCGGTCCGCGAGCTGTCCATCCGCAAGGACGCTAACCCTGCAGACATCGTTGCACTCGGTGATCCCATCGAGGCTCTGGTTCTCCAGAAGGAGGACAAGGACGGTCGTCTGGTCCTGTCCAAGAAGCGTGCCGAGTACGAGCGTGCTTGGAACCGCATCGAGGAGAAGTTCAACTCCGGCGAGAACGTCGAGGGCGAGGTTATCGAGGTTGTCAAGGGCGGCCTGATTCTCGACATCGGCCTGCGTGGCTTCCTGCCCGCTTCCCTCGTCGACCTCCGTCGCGTCAAGGACCTCACCTCCTACATGGGCACCCGCATCGAGGCCCGCGTCATCGAGATGGACCGCAACCGCAACAACGTCGTCCTCTCCCGTCGCGTCGTGCTCGAGGAGTCCCGTAAGGCCGAGCGCTCCGAGATCCTGTCCAAGCTCAAGTCTGGCATGCGTCTCCAGGGCACCGTTTCCTCCATCGTCGACTTCGGCGCCTTCGTCGACCTCGGCGGTATCGACGGCCTCATCCACATCTCCGAGCTCTCTTGGAACCACGTCAACCATCCTTCCGAGGTTGTCAAGGTCGGTCAGGAGGTCGAGGTCGAGGTTCTCGACGTCGATCTCAACCGCGAGCGCATCTCCCTGGGTCTCAAGCAGACCACCGAGGATCCGTGGCGCGCACTGGTCAAGAAGTACCCCGTCGGCGCTATCGTCGAGGGCACTGTGACCAAGCTTGTCCCGTTCGGCGCTTTCGTCGACCTGGGCGAGGGCATCGAGGGCCTGGTGCACATCTCCGAGATGGCCAACAAGCACGTCGACCAGCCTTCTCAGGTCACCCACGTGGGCGACAAGGTTCAGGTCAAGGTCATGGAGATCGACCTCGACCGTCGTCGTATCTCCCTGTCCATGAAGTCTGCTGCTGAGACTCTGGGCGTCGAGATCGAGGTTACCCCGCTGCCTTCCGAGAAGAAGGACGAGGAGACCGACGCCGAGTAAATCGGTTTGACGATCACTTGTTTTAAGGGATCCGTCCGCAATGGACGGGTCCCTTTTTGCATTTCCTGCCGAGATGCGCGATGCTGCCCGTGTGCAATGCCGCCTAGGCTGTTCACGGGCTATTAGGTTGTTGGTGCATGAAAAATGCCGACATCCCGCCTCGGGGAGGAGGCGGGAACGCACCGAGTAGACGGAGGGGTGCGGAGCGCGGTCGCGTCTCGACTGACGACGTTGCCCATCGACGACACTTTTGTACTGCATAGCGTGGTTCTTGGTTTATCGTGTCGAACGCTTGTGTTGTGCCATTGCCTGCGGCAACGGTGTGCTACACTCTTGCACTGCTGAGTGGGCCAGACGGTCGCGCGATGTGCTGCTTACAGTACGCGTGAGGAAAGTCCGGGCTCCAGAGGGCGGGATGCCGGCTAACGGCCGGGCGGAGTGATCCGACGGAAAGCGCCGCAGAAAAGAAGACTCCCACCTGCGCCGCAAGGCGTAAAGGGAAAAGCTGAAACGGTGGTGTAAGAGACCACCAGCGTCGTGGCAACACGGCGGCTTGGCAAGCCCCATCCGGAGCAAGCGCGAATAGGAACGCTATGGGCCGGCCCGGTCCGCGTTCGGGTAGCGTGCGTGGAGCTGCACGGTAACGTGCAGACAAGATAAATGACCGTTCACGACAGAACCCGGCTTACAGGCCCACTTGGCACTTTGTTGACGCTGCGACGGCGTCAACTGGCCGATTTGGCGCTCATTCGTCGGTTGCCGCCATAAGGCGTGCTCCCTCCTCTTTCGGACCAAATCGACTCAGCTGACACCGTCTCGCTGTTTTTGCCTGGTCATTGACGTTGCCGTTCTATTTACTGGGGTTATCGGTACGGCCTTTGCCGTATTATTGAGGCTGTTTGTTGCTTTGCTTGTTGTTGAGGGGCTTTGTTGGACAGCTATTTTACTCTGCAATCGAATATTGAGGCTTCGGGCGAGTTTGTGGACCGAAAGAGCCGGTTTATTGCCCAGCTGGTCCATATTGAGTCCGAGGATGAGGCGAATGCCTTTATCGAGATGGTTCGCAAGCGTCATTACGACGCTCGACACAATGTTCCCGCGTGGATTTTGGTCGATGGACGCGAGCGCCAGAGCGATGACGGTGAGCCGAGCCGCACGAGCGGTATGCCGACGCTCGAGGTGTTGCGCGGTGCAGGGCTCAAAAATGTTTGCTGCGTAGTGACGCGCTATTTTGGTGGCACGTTGTTGGGGCCTGGTGGCTTGGTACGCGCCTATACCGCGGCGACGCAGGCGGCGGTGGCCGCGGCTCAGGAGGCCGGGCAGATCGTCGAGATGACGAGCGTCGTACCGGTTGACGTGCATGTGGCCTATCCGCAGTATGAGCAGGTGCTTCGTTTGGCGCAGGATTCGGGTGCCAAGGTTTCGGATACCGATTACGCGGATGCCGTGACGATTCATTTGGTGTTTAAGGCGGGGGAGCAGGAGTCATTTTGCGCTAAGATGCGCGAGCTTATGGCGGGGCGCGAGGAGATTGAGGTCGGCGCTCCCGAATTTGCCGAGTTCTAACGGCGACGGCCGGCGTGCTTTTGGATGGATCCCAAGCGCGCCGGCCGTCGTTTTTCTGTTGCTGCCGTTTACTCGGCGAGCTGCTTTAGCACATTGCAGGCGATCGCGACGGCATCGTCGATGCAGCCGGGGCAGCTGCGGAGCGGACCCTTGTCCGATCCGATGCCCTTGAGCGTGCCGCAGACGGTCGTCGTATTCTTCTCGCCAAAACGCTTGGCGATTTCGCGCGACAGCTTGTAGGTCTGGCCCTTGGTCTTGGGGTTTTCCATGCCGTCGCTCATTACAAAGCCCATGATGGCCACGGCGCCCGAGATGGCGCCGCAAGTTTCGGTCATGCCGCCCATGCCGGCGCCAAAGCCCTCGGTGAGGGTAAAAGCGACCTGGGGGTCGAGTCCGACGGCAGGCGCGAGTGTGCAGGCGACGGCCTGGGCGCAGTTAAAGCCACGGGCGTGATATTTGGCAGCTTGAGCCTGACAGGCGGTGATGTCGAGCTGGGCCGTATCGATTTGCTTCATCGTTGTCTCCTTGGTCACGGTGTACCCGCCTATGGTACCCGTGACGGTGCGTGTAATCTTCGAGAGCTTCATGGATGCCTCATTTTATCTATCGAGCAAATGCCCAAGGCTTGAGATAAATACCCCTGATCAATTAGTCACATAACCTACCTTGGGGATGGGTTGAGAGGGGTGCGGGGTAGCGGTATCGTGAACCGAATAAAACTAAAACCCAGGCAAGGGAGCTAGATATGAGCGAGCAGACTATCGGTACTACATGTGTTCAGGGCGGCTATCGCCCGGGCGATGCAGAGCCGCGCCAGGTGCCCATCTACCAGTCCACCACGTGGAAGTACGACACGTCCGAGCACATGGGCAAGCTGTTTGACCTGGAGGAGTCGGGCTACTTCTATAGCCGTCTGCAGAACCCCACGTGCGATTTGGTTGCCGCCAAGATCTGCGAGATGGAGGGCGGCACTGCCGCGATGCTCACGAGTTCGGGCATGGCTGCGAACTTCCTCGCGATCTTTAACGTGGCCGGTGCCGGCGATCACGTGGTCGCGAGCTCTGCCATCTACGGCGGTACCTACAACCTGCTCGCCCATACCATGGAGCGCATGGGTCTGACCTGCACGTTCGTTGCCCCCGACTGCACCGATGAGGAGCTTGAGGCAGCCTTTGAGCCCAATACCAAGCTTGTCTTTGGCGAGACGATTGCCAATCCCGCCCTTGCCGTGCTCGATATTGAGCGCTTTGCCAAGGCCGCGCATGACCACGGCGTGCCGCTGATGGTCGACAACACCTTCCCGACGCCCGTGATGTGCCGTCCCTTTGAGTGGGGCGCCGACATCGTTACGCACTCCACCACCAAGTACATGGATGGACATGCTGCCTACCTGGGCGGCGTAATCGTCGACCACGGTCAGTTTGACTGGATGGCTCATGCGGACAAGTTCCCGGGTCTCACCACGCCCGACGAGAGCTACCACGGCGTGACGTATGCCGAGAAGTTCGGTCGCGAGGGCGCCTTCATTACCAAGGCTACCGCGCAGCTCATGCGCGATCTTGGTCCTATGCAGAACCCGCAGGCGGCGTTTTTCTTGAACAGCTCGCTCGAGAGCCTGCATGTGCGCATGCCGCGTCATTGCGAGAACGGCCTGGCCGTTGCCAAGTTCCTGCAGAGCCATCCCAAGGTGCGCTTCGTGAGCTATCCGGGCCTGGAGGGCGACAAGTACTATGACCTGGCTCAGAAGTACATGCCCAACGGTACCTGCGGCGTGGTGAGCTTTGGCTTTAACGGTGGTCGCGCGGCGGCGGAGACCTTTATGAAGAGCCTCAAGCTCGCCCAGATTGCCACGCACGTGGCCGACGCCCGCACTTGCTGCCTGCATCCCGCTAATGCCACGCATCGCCAGATGAACGATGAGGAGCTCATCGCCTGTGGCATTTCCGCCGACATGGTACGCCTGTCGTGCGGCCTCGAGGACACGGCCGACCTGATTGCCGACCTTGAGCAGGCACTCGAGCAGTGCTAGGCTAGCTTCCTACAAGGTGCCGATGCTGGCAGAAAGCTTCGGTGACCTTTCGTTCCGATTCCGTAGGCGGGGCCCCAATCGCGACTGTTTGCAGGCGATTGGGGTCCCGTTTTTGCGTTGCGCTACTCGAAAGGATGGATATGGAGAAAACCACAGAGCAGCTGCGCCGCGAGCACATTGCCCTTGAGGGCGACACCCATGGCAAGAACAAATGGGCTATTCTGTTTACCGTGCTCATCATGACGTTTATGTCGTGCCTGGATTCGACCGTCGTGACCGTGGCGCTGCCCGTGATGCAAAAGGAGCTGGGCGTGGGCCTCGATCGCATTCAGCTGGTAAGCTCGGTGTATCTGCTTGCGACGTGCGTGGCTATGTTGCCGTTTGGCCGTCTGGGCGACGTGCGCGGCAAGGTCGGCGTGTTCCAGCTGGGCGTCATCGTCTTTACGGTCGGTTCGCTGTTGTGCGGCCTTTCGGCCTCGCTCGAAGTTCTTATTCTGGCACGCATTGTGCAGGGTATTGGTTGCGCGGCGGCCATGGCCAACAACATGGGAATCATCACCGAGTCGTTTCCGGCGCGCGAGCGCGGTCGTGCCATGGGTATCCTCGCGACCTTCGTGGCCCTCGGCATGATGTGTGGCCCCGTGCTGGGCGGCATGCTGGTGGCAAGCTTTCCCTGGGAGAGCATCTTCCTCATCAACCTACCCATTGGCGTCATTTCGTTTATCGTGGGGCTCTACACGCTGCCGCATGTTAAGCCGGAGGCTGGCGAGCGCCCCATGTCCCTGATCGAGGCCGCTCGTCGCTGTTTTGCAAATTCGGCCTTCACCATCAACCTTGCCTGCATGCTCATTGTGTTTGTTGGCATCGGCGCATCCGAGTTTATTCTGCCGTTCTATTTTCAGGATGCGCATGGGTTTGGGTCTGGCATTTCGGGCCTGCTCTTTTTGGCACTGCCGATGGTGAATGCCTTTATCGGCCCGCTTTCGGGAACGGTTTCGGACCGTGTTGGCTGCGAGGGTCCTACGGCGGTTGGTCTGGGCGTGTACGTGTGCGGCCTCTTCGCGGTGAGCACGCTCGACGAGCGCTCTTCTATCCCTGTGATCGTGTGCTGCGTCGCATTTATGTCGTGCGGTACGTCGATTTTCCAGAGCCCCAACAACTCGCTGTATATGGGTTCAGCCCCGCGCGAGGCACTTGGTTTTGCAGGCAGCTTGGGCAGTTTGGCGCGCTACGCCGGCATGGCACTCGGCATTACGGTGGCGTCGAATATCCTGTATGGGCAGATGAGTGTGGCGATGGGCGAGGCCGTGACCAGTTTTGTTGCAGGCCGTCCGGATGTGTTCCTGTTTGGCTTTCGCTCGGTGTTCTACGTGCTCATGGCTGTGGCCGCTATGGGCTTTGCGCTCGCCATGGTGCGTTTGGTGAGGATGCGCGCCCGCCATTAGCTTGTGGTGGCAGGCTTGCCAAGAATCGGGCTTATCTACTGGTCTTGCAGCTTTATGGTGCGATGCGGCTTGTGGGGCGGGCGGGGGTCGGTCCGTGGTAGACTATCGAACAACGTTTATTAATCGCGCGGTATCGTTGCCGCGAGAAGGGGTTGCGCCATGCAGGAGCTTGAGGATCGTATTCGCCATGACGGCATCGTAAAGGCCGGTAACGTCCTTAAGGTTGATGCCTTCCTCAACCACCAGTGCGACGTTGAGTTGTTCGACCACATGGGTGCCGAGTGGGCCCGTCTGTTCGAGGGTGTCGAGATCAACAAGATCCTGACGATCGAGGCTTCGGGCATTGGTATGGCCTGCATCGCAGCTCAGCATTTTGGCGGCGTGCCGGTGGTCTTTGCCAAGAAGGCCCAGTCCATCAACCTTGACGGCGAGCAGTATGCCACGACCATCTACTCCTTTACCAAGCAGAAGGAGTACCCGGTCATCGTTGGCAAGCGCTTCCTGTCCGAGGGCGATAAGGTCCTGATTATCGACGACTTCTTGGCCAACGGCTGCGCGCTCGAGGGCCTTATTAAGATCTGCGAGGCCGCGGGTGCCGAGGTTGCCGGCATCGGCATCGCCGTTGAGAAGGGCTTCCAGGGCGGTGGCGATAAGCTCCGCGAGCGCGGCTTCCGCGTTGAGAGCCTGGCCCGTATCGCCGAAATGGACTGCGAGAACGGTGAGATCACCTTCGCCTAGGCGCGCAACACAAGCGATTGGTATGCGATGTGACAAAGGGACTGTCCCTTTGTCACATTTTTTGTATGAGGGGAGGTATTGATATGGATGAGAACAAGATGGGATGGCGCGAGTATGCACGCTATGCCGAGATGTCGGTCGAGGAGCTGGCACGCGATTGCGAGGTGCAGGTGTTTCGCGCGACGGGTCCGGGTGGACAGGGCGTGAACACGACGGACTCGGCGGTGCGCATGAAACATGGGCCCACGGGGATTACCGTGACGGCGCGCGAGAGCCGCAGTCAGTTCCAAAACCGTAGCAGCTGCCTGCGTAAGCTGCGCGCTGAGCTTGAGCGTCGCGGGCGTCCACCGCGCCGACGCGTAAAGACCGAGGTGCCGCAGCGATCGCGCCAGCGCAGGCTCAATGACAAGCACTTCAACGCCATTAAAAAGGCCAACCGTCGCAAACCGGGCAGCGACGAATAGCCTCCTCATAAGTTGCGGTGAAATAGGGACTGTTTTGTGGCTTTAGCTGCATAAACAGTCCCTATTTCACCGCAACTTAGGGATGGCTAGTGGGTGGGGCGCCAGACGTGGAGGGCTCCGCCGAGGACGTCGACCTCGATGCGCGAGGCGACGATGGGCTCGCCGTCGGCTTGGATGGGGTAGTCGGGCTCCTCGAACGTGAGCTCGGCATGACGGCAACGACGCATGCGAACCGGCGGCAGCTTGGTATGGTGGCCGTCCTTGGCCGAAAGAAACATAGGAAGGGCAACCGCACGAGGGGCGGGGCCGCAGGCGTAGCAGACGTCGAGCATGCCGTCGCGGGGGTCGGCATCGGGACAGATGCGATAGCCCGAGCCATAGGTGGGGCCCAGCTGAATCGCCATGATGATCGCCCTTACGCGCTCGGCGGGCGCCCCGTCAAAGCTGACTGTCATGGGGTAGTTGCGATAGCGTAGGCCAAACTGCTCAAGTCCCGAGAGGGTGTAGAGCGGCGCGCCTGTCAAGCCGGTCTTTTTGCGCAGCTCGGTGGTGCCCAGACCGATGGCGGCATCGATGCCGACCGAAAGCGTCTGGTCGTAGTACTCAACGGCAGCCTCGCCGCTGCCGCTCGCAGGGCTCCACGAGCGAATCCGCCCGATATCCTGGTGCTGCAGCTCGCAGGTGAGCAGCGCGCCAAAATCCTTGCCGGAGAAATCGTCGATGCCGAGCGTCTGGGCAAAATCGTTGCCGGAGCCCACGGGCAGGACGGCAAGAGCGGGCCGGACCGCCTCATCTTGCGTCATAAGCCCGTTGACAACCTCGTGGATTACGCCGTCGCCGCCGAGTGCGATAACCGTGCGGTAGCCCTGGGCCTGTGCGGCCAGTTCCTTGGCGTGTCCCATGCGCTCGGTCAGCACCAGGTCAAACTGGGATGCACGTGCGGTCATGTCCAAAAAGCGCTGCAGGCGCTCGGCAACTTCGCGCGCCGCACCCGACTGGGCGGCTGGGTTGGCGATGATGAGCGTGCGACCAAAATCAGTTGCGTGCATGGGGCGACTCCCGGCGTATGACGTGACGGTGCGGTCGCGCTCAGGTCGAATTGCCCCCGATTGTGGCTGCACGGCGAATACTTACGTCTACTCTATCAGGTCGTTGTGGCGCTCGATAGCATCCGCTACTGTACCGCCCTCATCCACAATAAGCGAACGGCGCTTGGGCGAGATGATGCGCTGGGCGGGGTACACGCCGCGGTGTCCGCCGACGAGATAGCTGATAAACGCCACGATCACGAAGAAGCCGGCCGCCGTGCCGTGGAACAGGTCGATGGCCATCATGCAGGTGGTGATGGGCACGTTGAGGCCGGCGCAGAACACGCCGAGCATGCCCAGCGCCGCCAGAAAGCTGGGGTCGATTCCGACGAGGCAACCGATCCAGCCGCCGAGCGCCGCACCGATACCAAACAGGGGCGTGACCTCGCCGCCTTGGAAGCCGGCGCCCAGGGTGAGCGCCGTCACCACGAGCTTGATGACTGCGTCGGCAAGGGTCGTGTTACCGGCGAACCCGGCGCCCGAGAGCCAGGTGGCAAGGCCGGCATACTTCCAGGCGTCGAGCATCGCGTAGGCCGCGAGCACCACGAGCGCGCCCACGAGTGCGCGAGCAATGTAGTTGGTGATAAAGCGGCCGTACAGGCTCTTGACGGTACGAACCGACCAGGCAAAGAGACGTGCGGTGAGACCAAAGATGATGGCGCTGATGACTACGATGACAACCGTCCGTGGTGTCATGTTGGGAACGCTGGCGATAACATTCGCCTCGTACTCGGTTCCCAAGGCAAGCGACGTAAAGTAGCCGGTAAACGAGGCGACCAGGCAGTAGATGCCCGCGGTGTAGTCGATCTTGCCGATAAAGCACATCTCCATGCCAAAGAAAGCCCCGGCAAGGGGCGAGCCGAATACGGCGCCAAAGGCCGACGAGATGCCGGCGAGCATGAGGTCGTGGTGGTCATGCTTTTTGAGGTGGGCGAGGCTCGAGATGTTGCTGGCGATGGTGCCGCCAATCTGCACCGCAGCTCCCTCGCGACCGGCTGACCCGCCCGTTAGGTGTGTGAGCGTGGAGCAGACGAAGGTGAGGACGGCCATGCGCATATGGATGAGGCGTGTGCCCAGGGCGGAGTCGATGACCAGGTTGTTACCGCGTTTGGCGGCAAGACCGTGGTTTTTGTAGACCCAAGCGGTAGCCATGCCCACAACGGGAAGCAAGGCGTAGACCCACGCATGGCGCTCGCGATAGTCGGTTGCGATATTCAGCGAGGCCAAAAACGCCCAAGCGGCAACGCCCATGGCGAGCGAGACGATGACGACGAGTGCGAGCAACTTGGCGCTCGCGAGTAGGTTGCGGGCGTTGCGGCGCGTGTCGGCAGCCAAGAGATGCTCAGAGCGGGTGAGCTGTTGCCTGCCTGCCATGATGACGTCGTTAAGGGAGAAAAAGCCGCCGTCGTCGAGTGGCTGGGGATGATCCTGCGCTTCGTTTGCGCTTTCGGGTTTGTCGTTATGAGCCATACGTTCCTCTTTTAGGTTACAACACGAGCATTATAGAACGTGCCAAACGTGACAAACCGGCAGGTTGCTTTTCGGTTCTGTTTCGCGGCTTGCGGCCGACAGGTGTATTTGCGGGTAAAGGCCGAGTCGCGGTCGTGCGTCAGGGGATTATACTGAGACAAGCATAAAGAATCGGCGCCCCTGTTGTGCGCCGTGGCATTAAGAGGTGCATATGGCAGAGAAACTCATTCCGCTGGATGACGCACAGTCGATTGTCCTGTCGCACGTTGCTCCGACCGATCTCGTCGAGATTCCCGTGTGGCAGGCCGCCGGTCTTCCCTTGGCCGAGGACGCGGTGGCCGATATCGACATCTCGCCGTTTGCCAACAGCGCTATGGACGGATATGCCGTGCGCTCGGCGGACTTGGCGCAGGCATCTGGCGAGGCGCCGGTGACGCTCGACGTTATCGGACACGAGGCCGCGGGCCATGTGTTTGAGGGCGCAATCGGCGCGGGCGAGACAGTCCGCATCATGACGGGCGCGCCGGTACCCGAAGGTGCCGATGCCGTGGTGAAATACGAGATCGTCGACGTGCTCGATGGCGACGGCAACGAGGGCTCGCGTGTGAGGTTCTCGGCGCCGGCCAAGGTGGGGGAGAACGTTCGCTCTGCTGCCGAGGAGGCCCATGCCGGCGATGTTGTGATGCACGCCGGCGAGGTCGTGGCTCCGGCGGGCGCGGGTCTGCTGGCGAGCGCCGGATACGCGAACGTGAAGGTGCACGCTGCCCCGCGCGTGGGCATTATCTCGCTGGGCACGGAGCTGGTCGCACCGAGTAAGGTACCGGCGCGCGGTCAGATTCGCGATTCCAACTCCTCGGCGCTGATGGCCGAGGCACTCGATGCCGGCGCCGAGCCTGCGTTCTACGGCATTGCGCCCGATGATGAGCAGGCGATTGCCGAGCTGGTGCATCGTGCCGTGCAGGAGTGCGATTTTGTCATTACGAGCGGTGGCGCCTCGGCGGGCGACTACGATTTCGTGACGGCGCTCGTCCGGCGCGAGGGCGAGGTGCTGTTTGACCGCATCTCGATGCGTCCGGGCAAGGCCATCACGTTTGGCTTGCTCGGGGGTAAGCCCTACCTCGGGCTTTCGGGCAATCCCGCTGCTGCGTATGTGGGCTTTGAGATGCTCGCCCGTCCGGCGATCCGCAAGATGCGCGGCTTTGTCGAGGGTGTGCGTCCCGTGCAGCAGGCGATATTGACGCACTGCGTGAAGAAGCGCCAGGACCGACGCTTCTTCGATCGCGCCACGGTTTTGCGCGACCCCGAGACCGGTGAGCTGTTGGTGACCGAGGCCAAGACGCAGAATTCGGCGCTGCTCGGCACGATGCAGCGGGCCAACTGCCTGCTGCGTATTGACGAAGGGCCGTGCGTGCTCGAGGCGGGCGACGTCGTGGATGTCGTGCGTGTCGACCTGCCTGAGGGCACGGTGCTATAGGAGGAATGCTATGGAGTTGAAGATTTCGATCGTGACGTGCTCGGATACGCGCGATCTTGCCCAGGACGAGGCGGGTGCTGCGCTCGAGGAACTCATCGTGGCGCAGGGCTGGACGGTTGCCTCACATGTGGTCGTGCGCGACGACGCCAGCGAGATCGGTGATGCCATTGTGGAAGCCGCCGATGAGTGCCACGCCAATGTCGTGCTCACCTGCGGCGGCACGGGTCTTTCGATGCGCGATGTAACGCCCGAAGCGACGCGTGCCGTCTGCGACCGCGATGTGCCGGGTATTGCAGAGGCAATCCGTGCGTACTCCATGACCAAGACGCGCCGCGCTATGCTCTCGCGCGCAATTTGCATGCAACGAGGTCATACGCTTGTCGTAAACTTTCCCGGTTCTACGAAGGCCGCCCGCGAAAGCTGGGAGGCCATAGCGGACCAGCTGGAGCATGCGGCTCAGATGACAGCGGGCGGCGGACATACCAACTAAGCGGTTTACCTGCGGTGGGGCGACCTTATCGGTCGCTCCGCTTTTGTTTTCCGCCGAATCGACGCCGAGGTGTACGATAACTCTAAACTATATTCTCTGGCGAGAATAATTTCTCACTATCATTATTCGCGCGGAAGTATAATCTGATTGCAGATTAAAGCCCGCGGTTGGGTACCCGGGCACAAGGTCCGAAAGGGTTGAATATGCTCGATATGGTTTCTCGCCGCGGATTCGTCTCGCTTTCTGCTGTCGCCGCTGCCGGCCTTGGTCTTGCTGGCTGCTCGGGCAGCAAGACGTCCGAGCCGGCCGGATCCGATGCCGGTTCTGCTAAGGCATCTTCCAAGAAGGCTGTCGAGCTGCAGGTCTTTGCCGCCAACTCGCTCGAGAAGGCTCTGCCCGAGGTTCAGGAGCTCTACACCGACCAGACCGGCACCACGTTTGCAGACACGCAGTTTAAGGCCTCCGGCGACCTTGTCGAGCAGATGCGCGCCGGTGCCGCCGTCGACGTGCTCATCACAGCCTCCAAGGGCACCATGGATGACGCTGAGGCCGCCGAGCTCGTCGACGCCGAGACGCGTGAGGACATGTTCGTCAACGACCTTGTGATCATTCGCGCCGAGGGCTCCGACACCAAGGTCGAGGCCATCGCCGACGTCGCGAACCTGGACGGCAAGATCGCCATCGGCGATGCCAAGACCGTTCCGGCCGGCAAGTACGCCAACCAGGCGCTGGCTTCTGCGGGCCTTTATACCGGCACTGAGGGCGACGACGGCGAGTATGCGCCCGAGATTGCCGACAAGGTGGCCCTGGCCGACAAAGTTGGTACCGCCGCCGCCTATGTGTCCACGGGCGACTGCGTGGCTGGCTTTGTCTACAGCTCCGATATCTTCCGCTACGACGGCATCGAGGAGGCCTTTGTGTGCCCCGAGGACTCGCACAAGCCCATCGTGTATCCCGGTGCTGTCGCCGATAGCTCTGAGCATGCCGACGAGGCCAAGGCGTTCATCGACTTCTGTCTGACCAACAAGAAGGCCCAGAAGATTTGGGCTAAGTACGGCTTTGAGCTTTCCGCGTAGTGCGGCTTGGCGCGATAATTCCATCGTTTTGTGTTTCACTCCGTCCTTGTATTCGCTTGGAGCTTTTCGTGCTAAATAGATTCCGCATGCTTGTCGCCTGTGCTTTGACCTTCGCGCTTTGCTGGGTGCCGGGATTTGCGTTTGCTGGGGACGCTGAGGACGGGGCCCAGGCTGCTGCGACCGCTCATGGGCTTTCCTATGGGATCGAGGGTTTTGAGCGGTTGGCCAAGGGGACCGCTCGTGCCATGGAGGGCCAGCCTGAGGGCTACCGGTTTCCCGTTGACGAGGACGTGGACCTTGTAGTGGCGCCTGCTGCCGATCGCGTTGTGGTGTGGATATCGCCCAAGGCGGTCGAGCAGTATGGATTGGATCCGCAGGACAACGAGTGCGTATCGGGTCTCAAGGCCCTCGTCTGTGAGCTCGACAGCGCAAACTGCATGGGAGGTGCGCAGCTGGAGGACGTGGATCTTCCTTGGTATGTTACGGCGGAAACAACGTTTGATGCCGGCGGGTATACCTATGGCTTTGACGAGCGCGGTGCGGATGGGGACCGCTATGTGGTGATTGCATCAGCCTCGGGTGATGCCAAGGGCGGCGCGCGTTGGCTTGATAGCGCTCAAATGGTAGAAGCGTCGTCTGTCGTGTTGCGGGATGAGCGGGGGCCCTTGACCTCTCTGGCCTCCTTTTTGGGCGACATCGACTATCGCCCGTTTTGGGTGTCCATAAAAACGAGCGGCCTTGCCCTGCTGATCTCCTTTGCGCTGGGCCTGTTTGCCGCGTGGAAGACCATGGGTACCTCGAGTCGCATCAAGGGCCTGCTCGACTCGGTCTTTACCATCCCTATGGTGTTGCCGCCTACGGTGTGCGGCTTTCTGCTCCTCATGCTGTTTGGCCGCTCGACCGGGGTGGGCCAGTGGCTCATCGCGCATGGTATCTCGATCGTCTTTACCTGGCCCGCGGCGGTGATCTCTGCCGTGGTGGTGTCGTTTCCCCTGGTCTACCGCACGGCGCTCGGTGCCTTTGAGAGCCTCGACATGCAGATGCTCGACGCCGCGCGAACTCTGGGATGGTCCGAGCGTCGCATCTTTACCAAGCTTATGATGCCGCTTGGCTGGCCCTCGATTGCCGCCGGCACGGTGCTCGCCTTTGCCCGCGCGATGGGCGAGTTTGGCTGCACCCTGTTCTTTGCGGGCAACTACGCCGGTATTACGCAGACCATCCCCATCGCCATCTACTTTGAGTGGATGGGCGGCAATACGTCGGTGGCCCTCTTTTGGGTCGTGGTCGTAATAGCGTTCAGCTTCCTGGTCATCCTATTCATCAACATGTACACGGCGCATTCGCAAAAGTATCGCGAGCGGGGCCTTTCCCGTGCGGAACGCAAACAGGCCAAGCCGCTGGGCGGCCAGACCGATTCGCTCGACCCAGTCGGCGGCGATGCGCTGCGTATCGATCGCGAGGCACTGGCCGAGCTCATGCGCGATGATACGGTGCCGCGGGGAGGTCGATAGGCCATGTCGCTCGTTTTGGATATCAAAAAGCACTACCCCGGGTTTATGCTCGACATGCAGCTTGAGGCCGGCGAGGAGCGCGTGGCGCTGCTCGGTGCCTCAGGTTGCGGCAAGAGCTGCACACTGCGCTGCATTGCCGGTGTTGAGACGCCCGACGAGGGAAAGATCGTTGTCAACGGCGTGACTTTTTTTGACTCGGCGGCGGGCATCGACCTGTCGCCCCAGGAGCGAAAATGCGCCCTGTTGTTCCAAAACTATCAGCTGTTTCCCAACATGACGGTGGCCGATAACGTATGCGCCGGCGTTGAGGATGCGGGCGACGCCGCGGCGCGTAAAAAACTTGCAGAGCGCTACCTGGGCATTTTCGGCCTGGCCGATTTTGCCGACCGCTACCCCGCGCGCCTCTCGGGCGGCCAGCAGCAACGCGTGGCGCTTGCCCGTATGGTGGCGGCGCATCCGGGCATTTTTATGTTCGACGAGCCCATGAGCGCACTCGATGCGTATCTTAAGAGCGCACTCGAGCAGAACATGCTCGACCTGTTCGACGTCTGTAACCGCACCGTCCTCTACGTGAGCCACGACATCGACGAAGCGTGCCGCCTGTGCCAGCGTATCTGCGTGATGCACGACGGGCATGTTGAGGAGATCGGCTCCGTCGAGGACGTGGTCCGCCGTCCGCAGACGCTGGCGGCACTGCGTCTGACGGGCTGCAAGAACACAAGCCGGGCGCGCAAGATCGGGCCTCAGGAAGTTGAAGCCCTGGATTGGGGTATGACCTTTAACGTGGGTCGCGAGGTTCCCGATAATGTGGCGTACCTGGGCATTCGGGCAAGCTACTTCCATGTTGACAACCGTGTCGAGCGTGGTCGCAACAGCTATGACCTGCATGTGGCCCGCGTGAGCGATTCGCGTTTTGAGCGGCTGGTGCTGCTGGACGTGCCGCGCGTCGATGCGCCCACGCGTCTGCAGTGGAAGGTCAACAAGGTGGGCGTGCCTGTCGACGAGCTGCCGCAAGCAGGCGAGACGCTGCGCATGCACTTCGATGCGAGTAAGATCCATTTGGTTTGTCGATAGCGCCGGGTAATGCCGTCGGGGATATAAGCCTCGGCGGCTTTGTCTTGCCGTTCGCCGAATGAGGGATGACAAATTCTTATCAATCAAGATAATTATTTATTAAAACGACGGTACACGACGCTGTCGTACGAATGTCAACGGTGTTCGCATGGTCGATAACCGTTGATATAGTTGACCTAAACTTGTAAAGGAGGGTGCGCACATGCCGCAGACGACATACATTCGCCGCGTTGCGGCGCGCGCCCTGTATATGGCTCGGAGCCGCATATGAGCAGGTATGTTCACGGCTCCGGGAGAGACGACGCACAACTAAATAATCAGCTGCAAAGCGGGTTCCCCAAAATTCCGGGTTTGAGCGCGCCTGGGTTTTCGCCACCCACCGTGCAGCAATACCGTAGCTATTCATTTTTGGTTCGAGAGGGGAACCGCCATGGCTGAAGAATTTGATTGGCTCTGTTATACCAGGATTGACATACATGTGTCCCCACGGTGCCATATCGTTGACCCCGTAGACC